>CAMOZS010000066.1 GCA_946631075.1 uncultured Bacillota bacterium
CTCATCAAAGAGACCGGCGTACTCTTCACCCCCGGCGAGTGCTTCGAGATGGAAGAGTCTGTCCGGATCGGATACGCCTTCGACTCCGAGGTCCTCCAGGAAGGCCTGGACCTGTTCGCCGGATTCCTGAAGACGATCTAAAGATCTAAAGAACCAAATTATTTATTTCCGGTCCCCTGCTCCACCTGCTTGATGTCGCTTCCGGACGCTTCTTTGAGAGAGTAGGTGTCGAAGGCCGGCTCACTGGGCAGGCGGATCTCGATCTGGTTGATCCTGGCCAGCCGTATCCTGCCCCTGACCATGCCGATCTCAAAGGTATGGCCGCCCTTTGACCGGTCCTGAGAGAGGAAATGCAGGTGCCAACCCGGAGCGTTGATCCCGTCCATGTAGTCGGGATAGTAGATTCCGGCCAGGGTGCCGGAGATGTCCTCGAAGAGGAAGTCCCGCTGGGTCCTGGACAGGATGTCCTTCAGATCCACGTGCTGGGACTGGTAGGCGGATTCCGACCTGGCGTATACCCGGTCGAAGTCACCGTCGATCCTGACGATATGCATGCCGTTCAGTCCGAAGTCCTCCTCGATCTTCAGGGTCAGGATCTCCCTCAGCTTTTCGATGCTCCCGACCTCTTCCACCTGAAAATCCAGGGAGAAGTCCGCTTCCGCGACCGAAGCGAAGGGGACTCCCATGTCCGGCTCCGCCTTCCATACAGTCCCGTCCTCCGCCGCCCGGAAACATTCCCCGTCCAGCACGATCATTTCTCCGTTCACGTCTTCAAATGTCCCCAGGCCGATGCTGCCGTGTCTGAGCAGCTCCTCAACGGTTATGACCGGCCGGGTATATCCCAGGGCCAGGGCCTGCAGGGTCGAAACCTGATAGATCTTCATCATTCTCACTCACCTTTTTTCAGCTCTTGAACATATCCCTTCCTCAATTCGTGTATAATAGGGACCATACCGAAGGTCCCGTGAACACAGGAAAGGTCATCTCTATATGGCAACCGACTTACACAAAAAAATCTTCCGCCCCTACGCCAAGCAGTCCGACATCCTCCCCATAGCGTGGATCCTGACCGCTTTGCTCCTTATCGGCGGACAGAAGGCGGGCCAGGCCCTGCTCAGGATCCCTTCCGCCGCCCAAAGGCTGGACAGCCTGGCGGGAAGTCCCGATGCCGGCGGCTCACTTGGGATGCTGGCAGGCTCCGCCGGAGTCTGGATCCTGTTTATCGGCCTGATCATCTTCTGGCGGCCGGACCGGCCCATGCTCAGGGCCGTTACCCATAACCGGGCCGGCAACACACTGAAGCTTGGCCTGCTGGGTCTACTGGCCGGCCTGGGCCTTTGCAGCCTTTGCGTTCTGGTCCCGGTCATCCTGGGCGATCTGAGGCTTGACCGTCAGGGCATGGACCTTCTGCCCATGGGCCTCTTCCTGATCGCCGTCATCATCTGGTCCGGCGCTGAAGAGCTTGCCGCCTGCTGCTTCCTCTACCAGAAGCTGCGCCGCAGGTACCGGCATCCGGCAATGGCAATCCTGGGAAGTTCCCTCTTCGCCGCCGCCCTCCGCCTTATCAGTCCCGGCTTTTCTCTGTCCCTTCTGGCCCAGGTCACGGTCACGGGCCTTCTCCTCTCCCTGGTCATCTACTACTGGGGGAGCTTCTGGGCGTGCTGGGGACTGCGGACCGGTTGGTATTTCGCCCAGTGGATCCTCTTCGGTCTTCCCTGCTGCGGCCAGGTCTGCGCCCTCTCCCTTTTCCGGCCGGACCCGGCATCTCCCGGAGGCAGTCCCTTCTGGGACGCGGGATCCGGTATCGAGGGAAGCATCCTGGCGGTCCTGCTCATGGTCTGGCTCTGCATCACCGTCATCGTCTGCGGCATGCGGTCGGGGCGAAGGGAGGACCTCTGGAGGGAAGCCGCCGGAGCCTATGAAACAGTCTGAACTACATGGAGGAAACAAACATGAAATTTATATCCTGGAATATCGATTCGTTAAACGCCGCCCTGACCGGGACCAGCCCCCGCTCAGACCTTTCCCGCGATGTCCTTGAGACCATCGCAGGAGAGGACGCCGACATCATCGCCCTGCAGGAGACCAAGCTTCCGGCCGGCGGGATGAACAAGAAACAGGAAAAAGCCCTCCGGGATTTCTTCCCGGATCATGAGATCGGCTGGATCAGCTCCCGTGAGCCCGCCCGAAAAGGCTATGCGGGCACCATGGCCCTGTGGCGGTCAGGACTGCCGGTCAAGGCCGACTATCCGTCCATCGGGGCTCCCGAACCCATGGATATGGAAGGCCGGCTCATCACCCTGGAGCTTCCCGGCTTTTTCTTCAACCTGGTCTATACGCCCAACGCCGGCGACGGTCTGCGAAGACTGGCCGAGCGTCAGGTCTGGGATCAGAAATATGCCGAATATCTCTCGGAGCTTGACCGGATCAAGCCGGTCATCTCCTGCGGAGACTACAATGTCGCCCACCGGGAGATCGACCTGGCCCATCCCGAAAGCAACCACCATTCGGCCGGCTTCACCGATGAAGAAAGAGAAGGCTTCAGCAAGCTTCTTGCCGCTGGTCTGACCGACAGCTTCCGCCATCTTCACGGGGACATCCCCGGCGCCTATTCCTGGTGGGCCCAGCGGGTCCGGACCAGCAAGATCAACAACAGCGGCTGGAGGATCGACTATTTCCTCGTCAGCGACCGGATCGCGGACTCCGTCGTCCGGTCCGAGATGCTGGACTCCGGTCCCCGTCAGGACCATGCCCCCATCCTTCTGGAAATGTCCTTCTGAGGGACGGGCATCTGACTATTCCTGATCGATCCTCTTGATGAACCTGGCCGGAACGCCCCCGACTATGGTGCCTTCCTCAACGTCCTTGTTGACTACGGCCCCGGCCGCTACCACCGCGTTGTCCCCGATGGTCACGCCGGAGGTGACGACCGCTCCCGCGCCGATCCATACCCCTTTGCCGATGTGGATCGGCGCCGGGTGGAGCTGTTGCCTTTTGGCCGGATCCAGGTCATGGTCCAGGGTGGCCAGGATCACTCCGTGACCGATCAGGGCCCCGTCCTCGATAACGATGCCCCCCTGATCCTGGAATTTGCATCCGGCGTTGATGAAGACCTGGTCTCCGATGGTGATGTTCTTTCCAAAGTCTGTGTAGAAGGGCGGGAAGAGGCCGAAGTTTTTGCCGACCGGTTTGCCGATCAGCTTCGAAAAGAGATCGGCCAGTTCCTCCGGCTCATGATAGACCGTGTTGATCTCCATGGTGATCTTCTGGGCCTGCCGGCTGTAATACCGCATCAGCTCGATCACTTCCCAGTCCTCTCCCACTGTGTCTCCATTGTTGAAATGCTGCAGCAGTTCCTTTAAATCCATTCCTTTCCTCCCGTTTTTCTCTTATCTGCCTGCCACCATGGAACGGACCGCGCTCAATGCCCGGTCGATGTCGCTCTGGGTACAATAGGGCGCCAGTCCCAGGCGGACCATGCCCCCGTCATTCAGGAAGCCCATGGCATCCATGATCTCCACCGCGTAGTAGTCCCCGTGCCAGGAATTGATTCCCCGGTCGCCCAGGACTTTGGTGACCTCCTCCGTGGAGAAGCCGTCCACCCGGAAGACCACCGTCGGCGTTCTCGGCTGGCCTTCCGCCGGTCCATAGACCCGCACTCCGGGAATGTCCCGAAGGCCGAACCGCAGCTGCCGGGCCAGTTCGCTCTCGTAGCGGTCGAAGGCGGTCATGCCGGCGACCACGTTCCTTCTCCTTCCGCTGAGGCCTTCCAGTTCCTCTTCGAAGCAGTCCGCGTACTCCTCGCCTACACCTGCGATGAAGTTGACCGCTTCAGTGACGCCGGACAGGAGTTCATACTGGGGCGTTCCCATATGGAAGCGGCGGGGGCCTTCGGCGATGTCCTCGCACATCACATTGTAGAAGTCCAGCTTTTGGATCAGCTCCTTCTTCATGTAGATGACGCCCACGTGGGGGCCGAACCACTTATAGGCGGAGCAGATCAGCACATCCGTATCGATGTCCTTGACGTCGATGGGGAAATGGGCGGCGTAATGGACCGCGTCCACCACCGTGATCGCTCCGACTTCGTGGGCCATCCGGATCAGCTCCTTCACGTCGGTCACCGTGCCAAGCCCGTTGGAAGCCCAGTTGAGCGAGACCAGCTTGGTCTTTGGCGACAGCTTGGCCTTGAAATCCTCCAGATCCAGCTGCTGTGTCTCTGTATCCAGCCGGGCCACCTTCAGCGTATAGCCGTCCTTGGCCAGCTGCATCCAGGGAGCGATATTGGCCCGGTGCTCCAGTTCATTGGAGAGGATCTCATCCCCAGGCTCGAGCTGCCTTGCCAGAGCGTGGGCGAAGTTGGTGTTGTTCTGGGTGGATGAACAGTTGAAACCGATCTCCTCCGGGCTGCATCCCAGAAGGTCGGCTGCCGCTTCTCTGGCTCCGTCCTCCACGATGTCGCAGAAGGCGCTCGCCTTGAAATTGCCTCCTTCGTTGGCGTTTCTCTCCACCATGTACTGCAGGACAGCATCCAGGACCCGCTGTGGGATCTGGGTCCCTCCCGGACCGTCAAGATAGGCGATGGGCGCCCCCTCCACCTCAAGTTTCAGCGCCGGAAACTGCTTCCGGACCTCCGCCGCGTCGAATCTGAAATCCTTAGCCATGTCTGCACCTCCTCCCGGACTTCCATGACTTCTCCGGGTCCATAGTTTCTTCCATATTTTATCATAGCGGGCGATGTGGTACAATCTGCATATGGAGCGAGAGACAAACAACAAACTGATACTGACCATATTTCTGGTGGCAATGGTTTCCATCGGCTGGGGCATCGCCTTTATTTCCCTGGCCACCCTGCTGAAGGCCATGGCTCCCATGCAGCTTCTGGCCTGCCGGTGGACCATCACCGCGGCCATCTTCCTGGTCCTGATCGGGGCCGGAAGGATACGGATCCGGCTTCGGGGCAGGAAAAACGTGCCCTTCCTTTTTCTGGCGGGCCTGTTCGAGCCCTGCGCCTATTCCATCCTGGAAGCCTACGGGGTCAAGATGACCTCGGCCTCCACCAGCGCCATCTTCGTTGCCACCATACCCTGCATGACCCTGATCCTGGGGATCCTCCTCTTCCGCAATAAGGCGGACTGGAAGCTGGTGGCAAGCCTGGTCATCACCTTCGCGGGAGTGGTCGTCGCGACCTTCTTTTCCCCGGCCTTCGCCATGGGCGGGACCCGGGCCGGCATGCTCTGCATGACCGCCGGTGTTGTGGCGGCCAGCATGTACAGCCTTTCCAGCAAAAAAGCCTCGGAGGATTTCGACGCCCAGACGGTGACCGCCGTCATGGCCTTCGAAGGAGCCATCC
This sequence comes from uncultured Bacillota bacterium, assembly GCA_946631075.1. Classification (GTDB taxonomy): domain Bacteria; phylum Bacillota; class Clostridia; order Peptostreptococcales; family Anaerovoracaceae; genus Lentihominibacter. The sequence goes on from CAMOZS010000066.1 coordinate 5,354, forward strand.
TCTTCAACGGGATCGCCCTCCTGCAGGGACACGGAGCGGACACCTTCCTGATCCCCTTCAGCGCCCCATCGCTTGCGGCCCACATGCTCTTTCTGGCGGTCTTCTGCGCTTTCGCGTCCTACGTCTGTTACAACAAACTGCTCCAGTATGTGGACGCGGCCCTGGGCAACAATATCGTCAGCAGCCTTTCCACGGTCATCGGTGTCGTGGCCGGTATCCTGATCATGGGGGACCTGTGGGGCTGGTATACCATCATCGGACTTGCCATCACCCTGGCCGGGGTATGGCTGTCGACCTTGAGAATGAAGGAGGATTTATAAATATGAAAGCAGACGACAGGAAGACTATCCTCTGTTACGGGGATTCCAACACTTACGGCTATGACCCCCGGGACGGGCTCCGCTATTCGGCGGATGTCCGCTGGACCGGCGTGCTGGCTGAACTTATGGGAGACAGCTGCCGGATCATCGAAGAGGGCTGCAACGGGCGGACCTGCGCCCACACTCCGGCCGAGGAGGAATGGAAGGACGGACGCCCCTATCTGAAGGCCTGTCTCAACAGCCACAAGCCCATAGCCGGAGTCGTCCTCATGCTGGGCAGCAACGATCTGAAGCGGGAATTCGCGGCCCGGCCCGAGACCCTGGCGGAAGGCATAGGATGGATGATGAGGACCATAGCGGACTTCCTCCAGCTCAAGCAGGGCAGCGTCCCCTATATCCTGGTCGTCTCTCCGCCGAGGATCGCCGAAGGGATCACGGCCTCAGCCTTTGCGGACTCCTTCGAGGAAGACGCGGCGCCCCGGTCCCAAAAGCTGGCCGGCCTCTATGAGAAGGCCGCCTTCGATTACGCCCAGGAGACCATGAATCCCTGCGGATTTCTGGACGCAGCAAGTCTGATCGAACCGTCGGAGATCGATTCCCTCCATCTGGACCCTGAGGCCCACCGGATCCTGGGCACCGCCATCGCCCAGACTCTCCGGGCCTTCCTGTAGATCAAATTCCTTTCCGTCGGCAGGACTCCGGTGTGCTATGATGATCTGACCATGCTCTGCCTGCGCTATAACGGACCGCAGGAGCAGTAGTCTCTTTTTATTCTTTTTTCGCCCTTCAGCGTCTTTGCCCGCAGACCGGGCAGAAGACCTGGTCATCTGTGAGAACCGACCCGCAGGAATGACAGAACTTCCGGGAGCCGGTCCGTCCGCGGTCTGAGCGGCCTTCGTATTCCCTGTTTTCGGTGATGTCGATGGCTTTATCGACCGGCCATTCGATGGCATAGCCGAAGCGCAGCACCTTTTCCTCACCTGCTTCCAGGTGGATGTTCCAGCGGATGATCCCCTGCTCGTCTGCCTCCGCCCGGTCCGGGTTATCGAAGCTGACCGTGATCTCGCTGTTTTTGGATACCGGGATCTGATCCCTTATGATCAGGTCCGCGGCCATGCTGCTGGTCACGTGGATCTCATAGGACTGTTCCTGTCTGCTCCTGCCTTTGAGCAGGCCCTTTCTGGACCGCAGGCCCGCGTCCGCCTTCCTCCATGTCCGGATCCCTTCCGCCCGGCCCAGGGAGATCCGGTACTCGCTGGTCCCGGCCTGTGGCGCCGCGCTCATCCTTCCAACATAGGAATCCCTGTAGAAGACCGCCGCGTCTGCTTCAAGCATCTGAGGCATATCCTTTTCATCGATGACCGCGGTGATGAAGGCGTGCTCATCCCTCTTGGGGACCGCCCGCATCTCATACCTGGCGGCTGCGCTGAATGTCTGGAGGACCTCCACCGTCCGGTCAGCTCCGCAGGGGATCGTCTTCCTTCCGGAAAGGATGAATTCCTGCCAGGATTCCTCCATCCGGGCCCGGGCGGATTCCGTCTTCATGGGTTCCAAAGGCTCCCCGTCCGTATATCCGCCGAAGGTTCCTTCCAGGTCGCCCTCAGGATAACCGCCGGCTGCCGGGACAGCTGCGGCATAGCTCATCTTCCCCAGGGAAGGCCGGCCCATAACGTAGCGGTCCGTCCTGAACTCCACACCTGCGGGGCTGATCCGGGGCTCTTCATTTCCCGCGAAAGCAGCTCCGGTCCGCAGAGTCACTTCAGCATCTTCCCAGTCTTCCCCTGTATCCTGACTGATGATCCCCTTAAGGATGATCTCCACCGGAGCGTCCGGACCCGCCGAATGGAATTCGTACTGGGGCTGCCACGAAGGCTCCAGGTCGTAGTATTCGATCTCGAAGGGATATTCTCCCGCCCGGCCGGCCGCCAGGCTGAGATCCAGAACAGGCCTCCGGACCCGGTCACAGACTTCTTCTATCTTTTCTTCGATAGCGGCCAGCTCCTTCTCCAGAGCGGATATCTCCCTGTATGTCCCCAGCAGCAGGTCCGGCAGCCCCCTGGTGTATTCCTTCAGCTGGTCAAGGTCCACCGCCGGCTGGTTTGCCCTGCCGATGGCCTTCCACTGCTCATTCTGCTCCTGAAGGAAGCGGATCTTTTCCGTCAATTCCTTTTTTCTGTCCTCCAGGTCCTCCAGCTCTTCGCGGCAGGTCTGCCTGCTGTCGGTAAAGCGGATGTCCGTCGCTTTGATCCCTCCCGGGAAACGGACCCGAAGGGATTCTTTATCCGCGGACTGAGGGATCCCCGCGATCCGGATCTGACTGATCCCTTCCTGAAGGGCCGCGGCGCCCTTTCGGCACACTTCCGCTCCTCTGAAATAAACGGCTGCTTTGGTGACTTTTGTTTCGATATCCATCGCTGCTTCTCCTCCTCAGTAAATGATCTCAAGGGTCTTCCTGTCCGGCTCTCCGTCAAAGAACCT
>CAMOZS010000067.1 GCA_946631075.1 uncultured Bacillota bacterium
CGTTGCCGCCGAACTGCAGCTTGACGCCGAAGTCTCTGGCCATGACCATGAAGTCGTAGCTCTGCATCAGCATGTAGTTCATCTCGAACATGGTCAGGCCGCCTTCTCTGGCCATCCTCTGCTTGAAGGCCTCCGCCCTCAGCATGGTGTTGACGTTGAACAGCGAACCGATCTCCCGCAGGAAGTCGATGTAGTTGAGGGGTCTGAGCCAGCGGGCGTTGTTGACGGCGATGGCCTTGCCCGGTTCCGGAGTCTTGTTCTCGTGACCCGGAACGTAGACGCCTTCGTTGCCTACATATTCCCACTCTTCATCGAACTCCAGGAACTGGTCGAAGAGCTTCTTGAACTGGGCGCAGTTGTGCTCGATGGTCTCCACGCTCATGACCTGGCGCATGTCGGTCCGGCCGGAGGGGTCTCCCACCATGCCGGTGCCGCCGCCGATCAGGACGACCGGAGTATGGCCGAACTTCTGCATGTACATCATGATGATGACCTGCATGAAGTGGCCCACGTGCAGGCAGTCTGCCGTCGGGTCAAAGCCGATATAGAACTTGACCTTCTCATTCTTCAGAAGCTCACGGACCTTGTCCTCATCCGTGGACTGCTCGATAAAACCTCTTTCTTTCAGTACATCGTAAACGTTGTCAAATTTGCTGACGTTATCGGGAATCAGCTTGCTGTTCATTGTCTCCTCCAATTATTTCGTTCCAAAAATTCTGTCGCCGGCATCGCCCAGTCCGGGTACGATGTAAGCGTTTTCGTTCAGGCATTCATCCTTGGCCGCGATGAAGATATCCACGTCCGGATGAGCCTTCTGCAGTACTTCGATGCCTTCCGGCGCCGCGATCAGGCACATGAAGATGATGTTCTTGCCGCCTCTCTGCTTGACGAAGTCGATGGCCGCGACAGCGCTTCCGCCGGTAGCAAGCATGGGGTCGGTGATGAAGATCTGACGCTTGTCCAGATCGTCCGGCATCTTGCAGTAGTATTCATGAGGTTCATGGGTCACCGGGTCTCTGTAAAGACCGACGTGTCCGACCTTGGCGTTGGGGATGATCTGCAGGATCCCGTCGACCATGCCCAGTCCGGCTCTGAGGATGGGGACGATCGCTACATCCTGACCCTTGAGCATCTTGACTGTCGTTTCGCAGATCGGGGTCTCGATGGTCACATCTTCCAGCGGCAGGCTACGTGTGGACTCATAGGTCATCAGCATCGCGATCTCACCAACGAGCTGTCTGAAATCCTTAGTTCCTGTGTTCTTATCTCTGATGATGGCGGTCTTGTGCTGAATTAACGGATGGTCGAAAACGTATACTTTTCCCATGGTTTCCTTCCTTTCTTTTTATGTGATTGTTATTGATTGACTCACTCTTTCGCAAAGGCTGGACAGGCGCCTTTACATCTCGTCGAGCATGTCGGTCCGGCGCTTGTGACGGCCGCCCTCAAACTCGGTATCCAGGAATGCTTTCACGATATCCAGGGCCAGATCCGGCTCTGTGGTCCTGCCGCCCAGGGCCAGGATATTGGCGTTGTTGTGCTTTCTTGTCAGCTCCGCCATCTCCACGCTGGTGCAGAGTCCGCAGCGGATGCCCTTCACCTTGTTGGCCGCGATGGAAATGCCTATGCCGGTGCCGCAGACGACGATGCCCCTCTCCGCCTTGCCGGAAGCGACAGCCTCAGCGCAGGCCTTGCCGAAGATGGGATAATCCACAGACTCTTCCGAGCTGGTCCCCAGGTCCACGACCTTCTCGCCCCGCTCAGCCAGATATTTGCGGATGGTCTCCTTGAGCTTGAATCCACCGTGATCGCTCGCGATTGCTATTAACATTGGTCTTCTCCTTTCGCAAAGGCTGGTCTTAACTTACTCTTACGATATTGTATCCCGCGGATTTGAGCATCCGGTTCATAACGGCGAAACCGACCCCGTCGGTATCGGACAGGGCTCCCGCCAGGATCAGATCCACACCTTCCCGGTCCAGGTCCCTCAGCCGGGCGAAGAAGTCATGGGCCGCTTCGATGAAGGCCTTCTCCTCGAAAAGGATCACGCCGACATTGTTGCCCAGTTTCTCATTGAGGCCCTTGAGCCTCTCGATCTCCGCCTTCACCTTGTCCCGCTGGCCTTCTACCACCAGCATGTCCGCCTTGGGGGCGTAGTGTCTGTATTTCATTCCCGGAGACTTGGGCCGGAAATCGCTTTCCTGGGCGCCCTTTTCCGGGTCCAGATCCATGTGCTTAGCCGCTTCCTTCAGGGAAGGATCGTAGATGACTTCTTTTCCCAGGGCAGCTTCGATGCTCTCCGCTGTGATGATCCCCGGCCGGAGGATGGTAGGCACCTCACTGGTCAGATCCAGGACCGTCGATTCGATACCGACCCGGCAGTCATCGCCGCTGATAATGGCGTCGATCCGTCCGTCCAGGTCAGCTACGACGTCCTTGGCCCTGGTCGGGCTCGGGCTTCCGGAAAGGTTGGCGCTGGGGGCCGCGATGGGGCAGCCGGAAAGGTTGATCAGGTCCAGGGCCGGCTTGGAATCCGGCATCCTCACTGCCACCGTATCCAGTCCTCCGGTGGTCCGGTCGGGGACCTCCGGCTTCTTCTTGACGACGATGGTCAGAGGGCCGGGCCAGAAATTCTCGATGATGGCCACGATATCCGAGCTGAGCATTGGAGTCAGCTGGCCGATGTCGCTGGCCCTGGCGATGTGGACGATCATGGGATTGTCGCTGGGTCTTCCCTTGGCTTCATAGACGGCCGCGACCGCCTCCGGGTTCATGGCGTCTGCTCCCAGCCCGTAGACTGTCTCCGTCGGGAACGCGACCAGACCGCCCTCCCGGATGATATTGGCGGCCTTAGCTATATCTGTGATCTCAGTTGTCAGTTTCAAAGTATCCATATATTATGCCTCGTCTGTTATGCTTCACCGAATTCCTGCATCTTCTGGGCCTGATCGTTGGTGATGAGGCCGTCGATGATCTCGTCAAGATCTCCGTCCAGGAACTGCTCCAGCTTGTAGAGGGTCAGTCCGATCCGATGATCGGAGACTCTGCCCTGGGGGAAGTTGTAGGTCCGGATCCGCTCGCTCCGGTCTCCGGTCCCGACCTGGCTCTTTCTCTGGCCGGCGATCTCCGCCTGCTGCTTCTGCATCTCCAGATCGTAAAGTCTGGCCTTCAGGACCTTGAAAGCCTTGTCCTTGTTCTTGATCTGAGACTTCTCGTCCTGGCAGGTGACCACCAGGCCGGTCGGCTCATGGGTCAGACGGACAGCGGAGTCGGTGGTGTTGACGCACTGGCCGCCGTTGCCGGAAGCCCGGTAAACATCCACACGGACATCGTTGGGATCCAGGTCCACTTCGACGTCATCGACTTCGGGAAGGACCGCTACGGTCGCTGCTGATGTATGGATCCGGCCGCTGGATTCGGTCTCCGGTACCCGCTGGACCCGGTGGGCTCCGCTCTCGAACTTAAGACGGGAATAGGCGCCCTTGCCCTTGATCAGCATGACCGCTTCCTTGATCCCGCCAAGGCCGGTGTCGTTGATCTCCATCAGCTCCGTCTTCCAGCGGTTGCGCTCGGCGTATCTGGTGTACATCCGCAGGAGGTCCGCTCCGAACAGAGCTGCTTCCTCACCACCGGTGCCGGCCCGGATCTCCAGGATGACGTTCTTCTCATCGTTGGGATCCTTGGGCAGGAGCAGGAGCTTCAGCTCCTCTTCCATCTGGGGAAGCTTGTCTTCCAGCTCGGAAAGCTCCATCTTGGCCAGCTCCCTCATTTCCTCGTCGCCGTCCTCCAGCATTTCCTTAGCCTCGGCAATGCCAGCCTTTGCGTCGCGGTATTCCTTGTATTTCTTGACGATCGGCTCCATCTCGCCCATCTCCTTGACGTGCTTCTGCCATACCGGCTGGTTGGCGATCACGGCAGGATCGGATACGATCTGCGCCAGTTCATCATACTTCTCTGTTATAAAGTCCAGTTTGTCAAACATATGCTGCTCCTTTGCATTATTCAACCTATTGTATCATAGAAAGCAGTCTTTTGAAATCATAAGTTTTTTGAGCTGCCGCCCTGATCGTCTAAGCCGCGGATCCCTCCGCGGCGGGCTCTTCTGACTCCGGCATGGGAATCAGCTCTCCAGGGGCCTCTTCCCTCGGGGAGAGACTCCTGACCAGGATGCGGACCGGCCTGCCTTTGCCGGACATCTTCAGCCGGAGGGAGAATCCGTAGATTCCATCGGTGAAGATGAAGGTGTGGCTTCCGTCCTTCTCCCGGTCCACCAGGACGGCGGCCTGGCAGAGGCCCATAGCCGGGAAATCGATTTTCCCCAGGACGTCCCTCTCCAGCAGCTGGCCGGCTTCTTCCTCCAGCAGGTACTGCTTCTCATAGGATGGCTGATGGGTCAGCCGGTTCTCCGTGACCAGGTCGGCATAGTAGAGCCTGAGCGTGGTCAGGCACCTGGAGTCGCAGGCGATGCCTCCGAAGAGCTCCGCCGTCTTCAGGTACATGGCGTACTCATACTGATAGGTTCTGGCCATGGGGTTGGTGTAGAAGTATTTCATCATAGTCTTTTCCTCCTGAATACAAAAAAACCGAACGTCTGACTTGGAAACGGGTATACTTGTCCCCTGTTTCGCTGTCTTTCGTATCGGTTTGATGATGTATTCAGTCTGCCATATTCCCCGGCGGCCGTCAATGAACCGGCGGTTCAGTATCCGGCCGGGCCAGTCCCGGTCAGTCGAGCTTGTTCAGCGTCACTTTGGTTTGCGGGAAATGCTGTTGGCAGAATTTCCTGAGGGCCAGGACGCCCTGGTCGTGGGTGCTGTGGATGTTGATGTGCTTCAGCTGGCAGCCTTTCTCAGCCATAAGCTCCAGCAGCTCCATCGTGGTCTCTCCTTCCCCCAGGTCGTAGTCGATGCTAAGGATCTCAATGTCCCGGCGGAACATATCCACCAGCATCCAGGCGCTCTTCACGGACTGTACGTACTCATATCCGTCAGGCGGCCTGCGCCGGTCATCCAGAAAGATCTTCATATCCTATTTGCGGAAAAAGCTCTCCGCTTCTTCCCTCCACTTCTTTTCTTCGTCATCGGCCGGTTCGTCCAGGACGATCCCGTGGGGGACCGACTTGTTGTTTTCGTCTACGGACACGAAGGTGGTAAATCCCTCCGCGTGCAGGGCGCCGGTCTTCTCGTTATAGAGGCCGACCCGCAGGGTCAGGCTGGTCCTGCCGGCCCGGACGATCAGTCCTTCGTAGGTGATGATGTCTCCCGGGTTGACCGTCTTATAAAAATCGAATTTGTGCGTGTTCTTATAGAGCAGGCCCTGAGGATCTCCATATTCGGTACAGACAACGATGAAAGATGTTTCGATCATCCATTCGATTCCCTGTCCGGCGTAGAGGTTCCCATGGTGGTTCAGATGCTCCATCCTTACCATATGTGACGATCTGTATCGCTTCATTGATTATCTGCGTCCTCTCTTCTTTTTCTTCTTATTCTTATGATGTCTGGCCGGCTCGATGATCTTCACGCCTTCCTTCTTGGCATCCCACTCTGGTGTTTCAGGCTCGGCCGCTTCTTCCGGCTTGGCCGCTTCCTCAGCCTTCTCCGCCTCCTCGGTCCCGGCGGTTTCCTCCTCGCTGGTGAAGCCTTCTCTCAGCTCTTCCCAGGGGTCCTTCTCCGCGGCTTCTTCCTCGGTTTCTTCGGCGGCTTCTTCGGCCGGAGCTTCTTCTTCTGCGGCAGGCTCTTCTTCTGTCGGCTCCTCTTCAACCGGAGCTTCCTCTTCAGGAGTTTCTTCCTCGGCAGGGGCTTCCTCTTCAGCCGGAGCTTCTTCTACCGGAGCTTCTTCTTCGGCAGGCTCTTCCTCAGCCGGTTCTTCTTCAGCCGGTTCTTCTTCGGCCGGTTCTTCTTCGGCCGGAACGTCCTCCTCTACCGGTTCCTCTTCAGCCGGAGCTTCTTCTTCGGCAGGCTCTTCCTCAACCGGTTCTTCTTCGACAGGAGCTTCTTCTTCAGCAGGCTCTTCTTCTGCAGGAGCTTCCTCTACTGGCTCTTCCTCTGCAGGAGCTTCTTCTTCGACTGGCTCCTCTTCCACCGGTTCTTCTTCAGCCGGAGCTTCCTCTTCAGCTTGCTCTTCTTCCGCCGGCAGTTCGGGGATCTCCTGGGTCGGCTCTTCTGCCGCGGTTTCACCGGCGGTCAGTTCTTCGACATCCAGCTTCTCTTCCGCCTCTGTCTCTTCAGGCGATTCTTCTATTTCTTCCGGCAGCTCTTCTGTTCCCGCTATGATCCCGCGAGCCGTTCTGGCTTCCAGAACAGCCAGCTTTTGGATGAGGGCGTTCTCCGCCTCTTCCCGCTGGACCCGGTAGAGCTCCAGATCGCTCAGGATCATGTCTCTCGTTTCTTCGAGTCTGACCTTCTCCCTGCGTTCCATCTCTTCCAGTCTGATACCGTTCACCCGGCGCAGCTCCTCCAGCTTGATGGCCACGGGAGACTGATCGCCGAAAGCTTCCTGGGTCTCATCCACCGGTGCCTGGATGGCCTTGCTCTTGGCCGCGGCGCTGATGGCCCTGCCAAGCCCGAAGGTGATCACCGCGATCCCGAAGTAGGGGATGAATTTCTCGATCACATAGAGGACGACATTCTGCGCCATCTCAGAGAAAGGCACGCCCAGCGATTCCAGATACAGCTTCTGGAATTCGATGGCCGTGTAGAGCATATAGGCGGAAATCGCCAGAAAGATAAAGGCGAAAATGTACAGTATGACGGTCGACGCCGGAGTTCTTTGTTTCATGAGTCTTCTCCTTTTTTTCAATACTTCGTTTATTGTATCATGGATACCCGTTTTTTGAAATCCCAACTTTACGGATTCCCCTGCTTTTCACCCTTGAAAACTGTGGGGCCTCTATGGTATGATAATAGCGAAATCAGGCCTCTATAGTTAAATGGATATAACAAGCCCCTCCTAAGGGTTAGTTGCTGGTTCGATTCCGGCTAGGGGTGCCAAGTCAAAACCCGCGCCATCAGGTGCGGGTTTTTCATTCAGTTTCTTTAAGTTTTCGGATCAGTTCGTCCCGCCGGGACACTCCTGCCTTTTCATAAATATTGTGGACGTGGCGCTTGACGGTGTGCTCGGATATGGTCAGCTCCTCCGCGATCTCCCTGTAGGTCTGCCGCTGGAGGATCCGCTCGGCGATCTCCGTCTCCCGGGGAGTCAGTCCCAGGGACGGGGGAATGGCCGGCATATTCACGGATGCGGCAGCAGCCCCTTCACCTTCTGCAAAGGCTGGGCCGGCAGCCCGATCCTGGGCCCGGTAGAAGCAGACCACGATCATCAGGATCAGGATATCGCTGAGGACGAACAGCCAGGTATTCATGTCCCCCGGTCCGCACCACTTCAGATAATCGAAGCTGTTATGGAAGAGTACGATCGATCCCGCCGCGTTGTAGACCGCGGTCACGATGTTTACGATCCCTTCGCCCGCGATCGATCTCACCAGTAGTCTGTCCTTCCCTTCTGCTCCCTCCGCCGGACGAATGGCAGTCCAGGTGAAGATCCCGGTCACCAGGCAGATCACCGCGGTCAGGATGATCTGGGCCGTTTCCGCAAGCAGCAGGTGGCCTCCCGACACCCGGTACTGGTCCGTGACCACCGTCAGGTAAATGACTGCGGCGAAGGTAAAAGCCGCGATGAGAATGATCAGCGTAGGCCGGAAAGCCCTGGCAAGGCCCGGCCGATTCTCCCTTCCCATCTGGAACAGAAACAGGAAGAGGAAGAGGTTGATCACAAAGCTGAGCAGGATGTCATTACACCTCTCAAGGGGGGCGTACAGAGCTGTCAGGCTGGTCAGGCTGTCAAAGAAAGACAGGAAATACAATGTATTCATGCAAATAGAGCCGAACAGGACCCCTGCCAGCGACTGCAGTTTTTTCCTTTCGTATTGGCTGTTCTGGATCAGCATGATCATGATCAGGACCAGAGCGGCCACCACGGCGACAGCCGCGGCGATGTATCCGAAAAAGACCGTTTTGTACATCATTTATATATTTTATCATAAATTCGCAAAGAATACCCCCGCTTCTTCAAGCGGTCGGGATGAAT
>CAMOZS010000068.1 GCA_946631075.1 uncultured Bacillota bacterium
CAGGTCCGCGTCCGTAAAACTTCCCTGCAGGGCGTAAAGTCTGGCGTATGCCACCAGGGGTCTCTCCTGCCGGGAGATGATCTGGATACACTGAGCCGCAGAATCTGCCCGCTGGTCAAACTGTCCCGGCAGAGCTTCCACGGCGAAAACGGTCCAGCCTTCCAGCTCCGCTTCCTTCAGATCCCGGTAGACCAGATCCACCTGGGGCTCCGAGAAAACATTGGAAATGGCCGTCTCAAACAGGTCCGGCTCCACGTCCTCCACATCATAACGATTCAGGATCCTGACCTTTTCCAGCCCGGAAACGCCCAGGAAGGTTTTCACTTCGTTTCGGAGCGCCCTGGCTTCGCTGGCCTCGGATTCTTTCTTCTCAACATATACTCTGTAAACCATGTGTCTCCTCTCAATCATTTCTGCGCTGCCAGCGCCCGCTGTCCAATGTCATGTCTGCAGAAGCTCTTTTCAAAGCGGACCTTCGAAACACCCTCATAGGCGTCCTCGATGGCCTCCTCAAGGGTGTCCGCCACCGCGGTCACGCCGAGAACACGGCCGCCGCTGGTGAGGAGTTTGCCATCCTCCAGTTTGGCCCCGGCTACGAAGACGTCCACATTGTCCGCCATGGGGCCGATCTCCATGGGGAATCCCTTCTCATAGCTCACCGGATATCCGCCGGATGCCACCACCACGCAGCAGGCGTGCCGGTCCGCGAATTTCACTTCCGTTTCGGCCAGCTTTTGCTCTTCTACGGCCTTCATGATGGTGAAGAGATCGCTCTCCAGCAAAGGCAGGACCACCTGGGTCTCCGGATCGCCGAAGCGGCAGTTGTATTCGATGACCTTGGGGCCGTCTTCTGTGATCATCAGGCCGAAGTAGAGACAGCCCTTGAATGTGCGTCCTTCGGCGTTCATGGCTTCCATGGTGGGCAGGAAGATCTCCTTCATGCACCGGTCCGCCACTTCCGGGGTATAGTAGGGGTTTGGCGCCACGGTACCCATGCCGCCCGTATTCAGTCCCTGATCGCCGTCCAGGGCCCGCTTATGGTCCTGGGAGGAGACCATGGGAACGATGGTCTTACCATCGGTAAAGGACAGGACGGAGACTTCCGGTCCGGTCAGGAACTCCTCGATGACGATCTGGCTTCCCGAGTCGCCGAACTTCTTCTCCTCCATCATGCTCCGGACTGCTTCCCGGGCCTGGTCTCTGGTCTCGGCGATAATGACTCCCTTGCCCAGGGCAAGGCCGTCCGCCTTGACTACGGTCGGGATGGGAGCATCCTCCAGATAGGCCAGAGCCTTGTCCATATCGGTGAAGGTCTCGTACTTAGCTGTGGGGATCCCGTACTTCTTCATCAGGTCCTTGGCGAAGACCTTGCTGGCCTCGATGATGGCCGCGTCCTTCACGGGACCGAAACATTTGATGCCCAGCTCATTCAGCCGGTCCACGCATCCCATGGCCAGTGGATCGTCCGGGGCTACCACGGCGAAATCCACCGGATGGCCCTTGACGAATTCCACGATCCCGTCCAGGTCCGTCGCACCGACGCCGACACAGAAGGCATCCGCCGCGATCCCGCCGTTTCCGGGCAGGGCGTAGATGTCCTCCACCTGGGGATTCTCTTTTAACTTCTTTATGATCGCGTGCTCGCGGCCGCCGCCGCCAACTACCATTACTTTCATATGACGCACCTCTCTCTCAGGTCTTAGTGGTGGAACAGCCGTACGCCGTTGCAGGCCATGACTACCCCATACTCGTCGCAGGTCCGGATGACCTCATCGTCACGGATGGATCCGCCCGGCTGCACCACGTAGGATACTCCGCTCATGTGGCCTCTCTGGATGCTGTCTCCAAAGGGGAAGAAAGCGTCGGAGGCCAGGGATGCTCCCGTGATGGTATCCAGGTAGGCTCTCTTCTCCTCCCTGGTCAGAGGCTCCGGCTGCTCCGTGAAATACTTCTGCCAGTTGCCCTCGGCACAGACGTCCTCTTCATACTCGTTGACGTAGCCGTCGATGGCGTTGTCACGGACCGCTCTGGGCAGGTCTTCCTTGAAGGGCAGGCCCAGGACCTTGTCGTGCATCCGCAGGTGCCAGGTGTCGGCCTTGCCGGCGGCCAGTCTGGTGCAGTGGATCCTGGACTGCTGTCCGGCCCCTACGCCGATGCACTGTCCGTCCATGGCGAAGCATACGGAATTGGACTGGGTGTATTTCAGGGTGATCAGGGCGATGATCAGGTCGGTCTTAGCCTCGTCAGGGATCTCCTTGTTTTCGGTGACGATGTTCTCCAGCAGGCTCTCATCGATCTTGACATTGTTATGTCCCTGCTCGAAGGTGATGCCGAAGACCTGTCTTCTCTCCTGGTCCTCCGGTTCGTAGTCCGGATCGATGGCGATGACATTGTAGTTGCCCTTCTTCTTGCCCTTCAGGATCTCCAGGGCTTCGTCCGTATAGCCCGGGGCGATGATGCCGTCAGAGACCTCTCTCTTGATGATGGAAGCGGTCACTGCGTCGCATACGTCGGACAGGGCGATGAAGTCGCCGAAGGAGCAGAGCCGGTCGGTACCTCTGGCTCTGGCATAGGCGCAGGCCAGGGGGGAATCGTCCAGACCTTCGATGTCATCGACGAAATAGGCTTTTTTCATCTTCTCCGGCAGTTTCTTACCGACTGCGGCGGAGGTAGGGCTGACGTGCTTGAAGGATGTGGCCGCCGGAAGTCCTGTGGCTTCCTTGAGCTCCTTTACCAGCTGCCAGGAGTTGAAGGCATCCAGGAAATTGATGTAGCCCGGCCGTCCGTTCAGGATGGTGATGGGAAGATCTCCCCCTTCTCTCATATAGATCTTAGCCGGCTTCTGGTTCGGATTGCATCCGTATTTCAGTTCGAATTCTTTCATGAAACTGTCCTCCCTATTTCTCATTCTTATTGATCAGACGCTCGTCGTATTCGCCCGTCTTCGGGTCGGTGTAGCGGACGTACAGCGAGATCTTGTTGCTGGCGTTCAGGTTGGTCCACAGCTCGTCGGCAAATTCGTCGATGTCGTCAGGGACGCTTACCCTCTCCGGTTCTCCCGCGAAGGTCGGCAGCGGATTGCCGTCGCATTCGTAGGTGTGGATGAAGTGGCCCAGGCCCGCTTCCGGCTCGTAGCAGTAGGTGTATCTTCCGCAGCGGTTCCCTTCCGGATCCTCGCTCTTGAGGATGCTCATCTTATATGCAAAGGCTGCGTCCGCGAAGGTGATCATACCGCTGATCCGGGGAGTCAGGTTGGGATGGTCCGGCTCGAACTGCCTGGTCTGCAGGGCCTCTTCGAAGCTCTTGCCTGCCTCCAGGAACTCGTAGATGGTATCGGTCTGATCTCCGTTGGTGACGATCAGATTGTTCTCATACTTACGCAGGGCAGCGTAGATGATCAGGGACGGGTCCTCCACCTTGGAGGGATCAAAGGGCTCGGTGAAGAGTTCTCCCTCTTTCAGAGTGAAGATCCTGTTCCTGCTGTTTTCGGACCGGCCCATGATAAAGTAGGCGCAGACAGCCTTTCCGCTGGTCCTGGTCTGTCCGATCAGGATGCCCCTTCCCGGGTAGGCGTTGTCGGCCAGAAGGGCTCCTGCTTCCGCGATCTGATACTGTTTGGTGCTTGCGTTCTTTTCCATCATTAACCTCTTTGCAACTTTCTCGGCGGCCAGGGGCAGGATCTGCCATTCCGCCTCCGCCATAACGCGCTTCTGCAATATCTTCGGCGTATCGTTCTTTCTGACCATCACCGGTTTCTGCATGATGATCTGACCGCCGTCCGGGACCTCGTTGACATAGTGGACCGTGGCTCCGGTCACCTTGACCCCGTATTCCAGCGCCATCTCATGGACCCTGAGTCCGTAGGCGCCCTTGCCGCAGAAGGACGGGATCAGGGATGGATGGACGTTGATGATCCGTTTTTCATAATGCCGGACGAAGTCGGCGCTGAGGATCTGCATGAAGCCGGCCAGGACGATCATATCGATGTCGTGGTCCCGGAGTTCCTTCAGGATACCCTCCTCGAAGGCTTCCTGGCTTCCGGCCTGCTTCTTTGTCACGACAGCCGTCTCGATGCCGGCGTCCTCCGCCCTCTTCAGTCCGTGGGCGATGGAGTTGGAAGAGATGACCAGAGCGATCCTGCCGTGGTGAAGGACGCCGTCTTTCTGGGCGTCGATCAGGGCCTGCAGGTTGGTCCCTCCTCCGGAGATCAGCACCGCGATCCTGGTCTTTACCACAGGATCACCCCCTCGTCGGACGCCACGACTTCTCCCAGCATGTAGGCGTCTTCTCCGGCCTCGCGCAGTACCTGTATAGCTTCGGGAGCATCCTCTGCCGATACGATGCAGATCATGCCGACTCCCATATTGAAGGTATTATACATGTCGTGCTCCGAGATGCTCCCCGTTTCGGCGATGTGGCTGAAGATCGGGAGCACGCGCACGTCTTCTTTTTTGATTTTGGCCGAGAACCCGTCCGGAAGGCTCCGGGGGATGTTCTCATAGAATCCGCCGCCGGTAATGTGGGCGATGGACTTGACCTGTACTGCCTCCAGCAGGGACAGGACCGGCTTCACATAGATCTTTGTCGGTGTCAGCAGGGTCTCCAGGAGGCTCTTCCCTCCCAGGGTCTCTACCGGCGACTTGATGTCGCTGTTCTCCACATCGAAGACCTTCCTCACCAGGGAGAAGCCATTGGAATGGACTCCGCTGGAAGGCAGGGCGATGATGCAGTCTCCTTCGGCGACTGTTGTCTTGTCCAGGAGTTTCGCCTTGTCGGCTATACCGACGGCAAAACCGGCCAGGTCATACTCATCCTCGGGATAAAAGCCCGGCATCTCCGCCGTCTCTCCTCCGATCAGGGCAGCGCCCGACTGGACGCATCCTTCGGCAACGCCTTTGACGATGTCGGCGATCCGCTCGGGGATGTTCTTGCCGCAGGCAATGTAGTCCAGGAAGAAGAGGGGCCGTGCTCCCACGCAGATGATGTCGTTGACGCACATGGCCACGCAGTCGATGCCCACGGTATCGTGCTTATCCGCCAGGAAGGCCAGCTTCAGCTTGGTCCCGACCCCGTCGGTGCCGCTGACCAGGACCGGCTCGCTCATCCCTGTGATGTCGGGCTTAAAGAGGCCTCCGAAGCCGCCCACATCGGACATGACTCCGTCGGTCTGGGTCCTTCCCACGTGCTCCTTCATGAGCTGCACCGCTTTGTATCCGGCAGTGATGTCCACTCCGGAGGCGGCGTAAGCATCTGATTTCGAGTTCTTTGTCATAGCAGGTTCCTTTCTTGCTCCAAGCTCCTTCTTAGTTATTCCTTACCGTTCCAGCAGTAGGTGCATACTTCCGATTCGTCCAGTCCGATGGCTTCCAGGATCAGATCGATGTTCTGGAACTCCAGGGACTTCAGGTGCAGTTTCTCACAGATGGCTTCCCGGAGGGCCTTGCCTCTCTCGGTCCTGCCGTCGCTGTATTCCTCGATGTGCTTCTCTCCTTCTTCCCCCTCCAGTTCCAGGATAGTCCGGCGGGCGATCAGGTCCATATCGGATGTGGACCGGGAGAAGTTCAGATACTTGCAGCCGTACATGATCGGCGGGCAGGCGGACCGCATGTGGACTTCCTTGGCTCCGTTCTCGTAGAGGAATTCCACGGTCTCCCTCATCTGGGTTCCCCGGACGATGCTGTCATCCACGAAGAGGAGCTTCTTGTCTTTGATCAGCTCCTGGACCGGCACCAGCTTCATCTTGGCCACCCGGTTCCTCTCCTTCTGGTTGACCGGCATGAAGCTTCTGGGCCAGGTGGGCGTGTATTTGACGAAGGCCCGGGCGTAATCGATATGGCACTCGTTGGAGTAGCCTACCGCGTGGGCGATGCCGGAGTCCGGTACGCCGCAGACGTAATCGATGTCGAAGGATTTGCCGTTTTCCCGGTCGAACTGGGCCATGAGCCGTCCGTTGCGGTTTCTCATGGTCTCTACATTGACTCCCTCATAGGTGGAGTTGGGATAGCCGTAGTAACTCCAGAGGAAGGCGCAGATGCACTTCTTCTTCAGGGGTTTGGACATGGTCCGGATGGCGTCCGCCCTGACTTCCACCACCTCGCCGGGCCCCAGCTCATAGCAGGTCTCATAGCCCAGCTTCTCATAGGCGAAATGCTCGAAGGAGATGGCGTGGCCGTCGGCGTCCTTACCGATCAGGATAGGGGTCCGTCCGTACTTGTCCCTTGCCACCAGGATGACGCCGTCTTCCTTCAGAATAAAAATAGAAGCAGAACCCTTGATGGACTCCTGGGCGAATTTCACACCGTCCACAAAATCGGTCTTCTGGTCAATGAGGGAGGCGACCAGCTCGGTCTGATTGACTTTGCCGCCGCTCATGGCCTCGAAGTGACCGCCGCTGAAGGCCAGGTACTGCTTCATGATATCTTCCGCGTTATTGATCACGCCAACGATGATGATGGCGTATACCCCGTGATTGGAATGGATCATCAGCGGCTGGGGGTCGGTGTCGCTGATGCAGCCGATGCCGGACGTTCCGGTGATCCTGGTGACCAGGTCTTCGAATTTGGTCCGGAAGGGGGAGTGCTCGATGTTGTGGATCTCCCGCTTGATGCCGATCTCGGGATCATAGATGGCCATACCGCCACGCTTGGTCCCAAGGTGAGAATGATAGTCCGTGCCGTAGAAAACATCCATGACTACGTCACGTTTGGATACTGCTCCGAAATAGCCTCCCATAGTTCCTCCTCCTAAATATCCAGTGCCGCGTTCTTCTTAAGCACGGTCTCTGCAGCCTTTGCGCGGTCGTCCTTCAGACGCTGGCTGAGCTCGGCGTCGCCCAGGGCGATGATCTGGGCCGCCAGGATCGCCGCGTTGGCCGCTCCGTCGATGGCCACGGTAGCTACCGGGATGCCGCTGGGCATCTGGACCGTGGAGAGCAGGGCGTCCAGCCCGTCCAGTGTGGATGACTTCACCGGGACTCCGATCACCGGAAGACAGGTGTTTGCCGCGATGGCGCCGGCCAGATGAGCCGCCTTGCCCGCGAAGCAGATGATAGCGCCAAAGCCGTTTTCCTCTGCAGTTTCAGCGAATTCTTTTGCCTGGACAGGTGTCCGGTGGGCGGAATAGATGTGCGCCTCGTACGGGACCTCCAGTGCCTTCAGTTTGTCGACGGCTTTCTGCACTACTGGCAGATCGCTGTCGCTCCCCATGATCAGTCCGACTTTCTTCATTGTCTTTTCCCTTTCGTCTAAACAAAAATAAACAGGCCAAAAAACCCGTTTACTAATACTTCACCATTCCCGGCCTCCTGCGCCCCCTTCCCCATGCGCAAAAAACACGAAACAGAACTAATAGTCACTTTTTTCCGGCGCGTGGTAGAGACATTCAGGCCTTCATACTGAATTTATATTAGTAAACTCTTCATTTATTCAATATACAGTAATGATACCATAGGAAGGGTGAAATCAAAAGCAGTTTGTTGGATTTTTCTCCTATCTCTCCATCTGCATCTTCCCCATCCGGCGCCAGTTGTAGAAGCCGTACAGGTCGTTGATGAAGAACATGGAAAAGCATACGACCATGGGCATATAGGAGGGGTCGGCCAGGCTGGCCAGGATCCACAGAACGATCAGGACCCCGTCGTTTGCCGCGTACCAGATGGCGTAGGCGGCGCTGCGCAGAACCGACAGTGAGGCGGCGCAAAAGCTGGTGGTGACGGAGATGGTGCTGACCAGAAGATTAGCATTGCCCAGGGCGTAGCCTTTGGATACGAAGATGACGGCGGTCACGCCGACGATGGAGGCGATCAGGTTGAGCCAGTCGCCGCTTCCCGACAGGACAAAGGCTGCCGTTACGATCACGATGGAGCTGATCCAGAGGATCCTCTCAAACAAGGTCATATCCCTGAATGAACCTGCAACTGATTTCAGAAGTTTCATATCCGTTCCCTCAATAGTACAAACGTACTACCACACATATACTAATATGATCTCCAGTGCCCGCCTTACGCTCTTCGGCTCAGGAGCCTCCGCCGGATCACGCAGGCGGCGAAGACCAGGCCGATGTAGCCCAGGATGGTATAG
>CAMOZS010000069.1 GCA_946631075.1 uncultured Bacillota bacterium
GCTGGAGGACCGGGTATCCTTCCTTTACGGGGACGTGAAGACCCTCAAGGAGGATCATCCGGATATGAGGGGGACCATGGATCTGGTCGTGACCAATCCGCCCTACGTGGCCCGGGGAAGCGGTATCCCCGGAGCCAATGACGCCCTCAGGATCGCCCGTCAGGAGACCACGGCGGACCTGGAGGATTTCATCTCCGCGGGGGCCTGGCTCCTCCGGGGGAAGGGGACCTTCTGCATGGTCCACCGACCATCAAGACTGGTAGATATCTTCTTTTTTTGCCGAAAATATCGGCTGGAACCCAAGAGGATCCAGTTCGTTCACCCCTATGAGGGACAGCCGCCCAACATCGTTCTGATCCAGTGCAGCATGGGCGGGGGCAAGGAGTTAATTTACGATAATCCGATTTATGTTCACCAAATTGGTGAAATCTACACAGTTTTGTAAAGAAATGTTAAAAAAACGTTGTAAATATTTCCAATTTATGTGATAATAGAGTAGATTTTGCAGGAGGTGTGATATGGATGTGACAATAGACATCAAAACTTTCTTCATAGTTCTGGTATTGATTGCACTTGTTATCCTGATCGTATATGGGATATTGCTGTTGCGTAAGCTCCTTGTCACAATTGAACGCACCAATAAAGTTTTATCGGATGTGGAGATCATTTCTGAACTGGCAGCATCCCGGAGCGAGGACCTGGACGGTATCGTCGATAACGTATCGACGGCGGCTTCGGAGCTTTCCGGGGCAATGGCCGGAAGTTCGTTCATCGGAACGGTCTCCAGCGTAGCGAAGACTGCGGCATCGCTCAAGGGTATGATCAGAAGTGATGACGACACGGAAGTCAGAGCCGCGAAGAAGAGAGAAAAGAAAGCAGCACGTACCAGGAAGTGAGCATCTGAAAGGAGAGAGTGCGATGAAAGCAACCGGCATTGTTAGGAAAGTAGATGAGCTCGGCAGGATCGTTTTGCCGATCGAACTGAGACGTACACTGAGCATTGAGATCAGAGATCCCCTCGAGATCTACGTGGACGGGGAATCCATCATGCTCAAGAAGTATCAGCCGGCTTGTATTTTCTGCGGCAATTCTGACGGCATCCAGAAAGTACACGGCAAGAACGTCTGCGCTAATTGCATCAAGGAACTCCAGCAGCTGTAACCGGAACCGGTGGTCATCTGTTCTGTACACATTTCTGGAGGGATATTAGCTTGGCAAAATTTTTAGTACAAAAAAGCGGACCGCTGGAGGGAGAAGTTACGATCAGCGGATCTAAGAATGCAGTGCTGCCCATCCTGGCAGCGACACTCCTGACCAAGGAGGACTGTGTCATCAAGGACGCGCCCGCTCTCAGGGACGTGGACGTGATGTGCAGACTTCTGGAGAGTCTGGGAGCTGCAGTGAATACAGATTTCGAGAACAACAGGGTAGAGGTGAACGCCTCCGCGGACCTGAATTTTGAGGCGCCTTATGATCTGGTCAAGATGATGAGAGCTTCCATTCTGGTCCTTGGAGCCCTTCTGGTCAGGACAGGAAGAGCCCTGATCCATCTGCCCGGCGGATGCGCCATCGGAGAGCGTCCCATCGAACTGCACCTCAAGGGACTTCGGGCCCTCGGCGCCGTCATCGATGAAGACCAGCTTTCGCGCGGCATCGTAGACGCCAGAGCGGAAGGACTGCACGGAAGCGACATCTACCTGGACTTCCCCAGCGTCGGCGCTACCGAAGTCATCATCATGGCAGCGTCACTGGCGGAAGGCACCACCATTCTGGAGAACGCGGCTCAGGAGCCTGAGATCGTCGATCTGGCCAACTTCCTCAACAAGATGGGGGCAAGGATCAAGGGAGCCGGAACCGACACCATCAAGATCGAAGGTGTGGAGAAGTTCCGGGGCGTTTCTCATCATGTCATTCCCGACCGAATCGAAGCCGGCACCTTCATGGTCGCCGCGGCCATCA
The DNA here is from genome assembly GCA_946631075.1 of uncultured Bacillota bacterium. GTDB lineage: Bacteria > Bacillota > Clostridia > Peptostreptococcales > Anaerovoracaceae > Lentihominibacter. The sequence goes on from CAMOZS010000069.1 coordinate 1,960, forward strand.
CCGGGGGAAGGGTACTGATCAAGAACATGGTCCCCAACCACCTCAAGGCAGTCATCGCTAAGCTCCGCGAATGCAACGTGGAGATCACCATGACCGAGGAAGGGGTCCTGGTCACCGCTGACCAGAAGACGGTCGTATCGACCGACATCAAGACCCTGCCTTATCCTGGTTTTCCGACGGATATGCAGTCGCCCTTCATGGCCCTGCTGACGGTCGCCAGAGGACCCAGCGTGGTCATCGAGACGGTATTCGAGAACCGTTTCATGCACGTCGGAGAATTCAACCGTATGGGAGCCAACATCAAGACTGAAGGGAAGGCCGCCATCATTCCGGGCGGCAAGAAGCTGCAGGGAGCACAGGTGGTAGCAACGGACCTGCGGGCCGGGGCGTCGGTAGTCCTGGCGGGCCTGGTGGCCGAAGGCACCACGGAAGTCTCCCAGATCTATCACATCGACCGGGGCTACGAGAATTTCGCGGAAAAGCTGAGGGGGCTCGGCGCCAACATCATGAGGATCGAAGAATAAGAGAATATATAATAGTAAACATATCAAAAACTGCTGCAGGTCATGCAGCAGTTTTTCTTCGCGATGATATCAGCCTCAGTTGTTGGTGGAAAGGCTGGTCATATAGGCCAGGAGATTGTCCAGGACCTCCGGCCGGTGGTCCTTCTTGAAATGATAGGAGATGATATCCAGATCATCCTTGGCCGCGTAGAACAGGTCACATTCGGAGCTGACCATGCAGGTGGTATCGATATCTTCCGCATCCTCGTTGACGGAAGCGATGAACCAGGCGGCCAGGCTGCTGTCCTCCTGGCAGGTCCAGATCCGGCGGGGCTCAGTGTTTTCATAATCCACATCGCACAGGCCGGAGGTGATCAGATAGTTACCGGTCATCTCGTCCATGGAACCCTGGTCCCGGCTCCGCATATCCAGCTCCAGACGGAACTTGCCGCCCTTGGTCGAAAGGGACCGGATATAGGAAGCGGCGGTAAGATCTCCGGAAGCTTCATCCTGAAGCTGGATCCCTGTCTGAAGGGTATACATGAGGGAGATGATGTTATTGCTGGCGCCCTGCTTCAGGACTCTGGACGGCACTTCCACCGGCTCCATAGTGTAGGTGAAGGTAGGGGCGGGTTCAGCTGCGGCCTCCTCAGCCTTTGCATCTTTCTCCTCTTCTTCAGAAGCGGCCTCCAGCTGGCCGAACCGCTTCTCGAAGGCTTCATAGGATTGATCGAACCGCTTCTGGAAGGCTTCCACGTTATTATCATCGATGACGACCACAGCCTTTGCATCCGTGGGGAGATAAGAGCCGTTGGCCTTAGCCGAAAACGAGGCGATCTCGAACAGCCTGCCGGAGCTCTTGGCCGAGGCCAGCAGGTCTCCGATCACGTTGACCGGATTGGGGAGGGAGTGCTCCTTGTCGAAGACGTAGGGGTCGATCCCGTCCGGGATGTGGATGGAGATCCGGAAGGCGTTGCCGTACTCAGGCGCGGTCTTGCGGGCGGAACAGGTCAGGGTCCCGGTAGAGATCATGGGGCCAGCCGTGTAGATGGCATCGGAGCCGCCCTGGCAGAGGTTGATGAAGTGGTCGCATTTGAGGTACTTGGGATTGAGTTCCTCGGCGCCCGGATAGAGGTTGTCCGTCGCTTCGGTAACGATCAGGCGAAGACGGCCGTGCTGAAGGGGGCCGAGAAGACTTGCCATGCCCAGGGAGACCTGGGGACCGTCGCCCCTGAGGTCACTGGGATCCAGGGCTACGGACATGGTAACGGAAGGCTCCTTCTTCATGCCCCGGGTAGCCGGGTTGGTGAGGACGATGTAATGGTCAGCTTTTTTCGTGACGTCAAGACCTGCGTTCTCCGCCCAGCGGCCCATGTAGTCAGCCACCTGCTTGAAGGTCGCCGTACCGCCGGGAAAATCCAGGGTCAGCTTGCTGTCGCAGGTCTCCATGACAGGCCTCAGCTCCTGGCCCCGGTCGATCTGTTCTTCGCTGCAGGAGCATAAGAAAAGGCTGGACAGAAGAAGCATGGTGATAAAAAATGAAAAAAAGCGTCGCATAATCTATATTTCTCCCATTGTAAAACAGTTCTCAAGCGAATATAATGATATTGATAAAGTGCCTGACACTGATAGTATTTTAACACAGAAGTATGCAGGGAGTGTGAAAAAAGATGAACCGCATCACAGAAAATCAGGACATCCTTATCCGGGAGGTCAAGTTCCAGGATTATGAATTCTTCGCCAAGTGGGAGATCGATCCGGAAGTGACCGCCTTTCTTTCCTTTGATGAAGACCGTTCCTATGAGGATGTCGTCAATGAAGCGATCCGCGATAAGAACGATGAGACCAAGATGGACCTGACTATTGTGGCCAAGAGAACGGACAAGCCCATCGGGCGGATCCTGGTCACCAGGATCGACCGTCACAGCGACTCTCTGGATGTGACCAAGATCTATATCGGAGACCCCGAAGAGAGGGGGAAGGGTCTGGGCGAGGAGGTCATGAGACTGCTGCTGGCCTACTTCTTCACCTTCATGCACATGGAGAGGGTGTCCCTGGACTACTACACAGGCAATAAGAAAGCACAGAACCTGTATGAGAAACTGGGCTTCAAGAGCGAGGGTGTCGCCCGGAACGCGACCAAAAAAAATGGCCGCTATTACGACCTGAACCTGATGTCCATGCTTCGTTCCGAGTTTTTCAATAAGTAGACATAATCCTGTATTCGGGAAACCTGGTGAAAAAGCCGGGTTTTTCTTTTTTTTGTATTGACGGTCAGGGTATTTGGTGTATAATTGACCTTGCACGCAAGATATACCACAAGATATAGTTCGCCGCCCGGCGGCGTCAACCAGATAAAAATTAATGGGGGGAAGGAAGAAATGGATGGAATCAAACAGATCATCAAGAGAGACGGACGTACAGTAGACTTCGATATCACCAAGATCTCGGACGCCATTTACAAGGCAGCTGAGGTCCTGGGAGGAAGCGACAGAGATACGGCTAACTATCTGTCCAGACAGGTCGAACTGTATCTGATAGAAGTCTGTCACAATGAAACACCGACCGTAGAACAGATCCAGGACGTCGTCGAGAAGGTCCTGATCGAGAACGGTCACGCCAGAACAGCCAAGGAGTTCATCCTTTACAGAGCGGAGCGTACCAGAGTCCGTGAGATGAACACCAGACTGATGAAGATCTATGAAGATCTGACATTCAAAGAAGCGAAAGACAACGACACCAAGAGAGAGAACGCCAATATCGACGGCGACACCGCCATGGGTACCATGCTCAAGTACGGTTCCGAGGGAGCCAAGATCTTCGACGAGATGTTCGTGCTGAAGCCGGAGCATTCCAAGGCCCATAAGGAAGGGGACATCCACATCCACGATCTGGATTTCCTCACCCTGACCACGACCTGCTGCCAGATCGACATCGAGAAGCTCTTCAAGGACGGATTCTCCACAGGACACGGACACCTGAGAGAGCCCAACGATATCCAGAGCTATTCCGCCCTGGCCTGCATCGCCATTCAGTCCAACCAGAATGACCAGCACGGCGGCCAGAGCATCCCGGACTTTGATTACGGCATGTCCAACGGCATCCGCAAGACCTACCGCAAGCTCTACTGGACCAACATGGGCAAGATGCTGAACCTTCTCTTCGACATCGAGGACGGTGTGGAGAAGATGAAGGAGATCGGCGCCCAGATCATGGAAGAGGACGATATCTACCCGATCATCGCCGATGACAACGGCTACAAGGAGAAGGAGAGAGAGCTCCTGAAGAAGATCATCGATGAGAAGTTCATCGACCGTCTTCAGAAGAAATCCACGACCTACGCTCTGCAGGAGGTCGACCGGAGCACATACCAGGCCATGGAGGCCTTTATCCACAATCTGAACACCATGCATTCCAGAGCCGGCGCCCAGGTGCCCTTCTCCTCGATCAACTTCGGAACGGATACGTCTCCGGAGGGCAGGATGGTCATCAAGAACATCCTCCTGTCCATCGAGGCAGGTCTGGGCCACGGGGAGACAGCCATCTTCCCGGTCAGCATCTTCAAGGTCAAGGAAGGGATCAACTACAATCCGGAAGATCCCAACTACGACATGTTCAAGCTGGCCATGAAGGTATCCGCCAAGCGTCTGTTCCCCAACTTCGCCTTCATCGACGCCCCCTTCAACCTGCAGTATTACAAGGAAGGGGACCCGAACACGGAGATCGCCTACATGGGATGCCGGACCAGAGTCATCGGCAACGTCCACGATCCGTCCAGACAGGTGGTCGGAGGCAGGGGCAACCTGAGCTTCACCTCCATCAACCTGCCCAGGATCGCGATCAAAGCCCACGGCGATGTGGAATGGTTCTTCGAGGAACTGGAGCGCAAGGTCCGTCTGTGCATGGATCAGCTGATGGAGCGCTACAAGATCCAGGCCGCCAAGAAGGTGAAGAATTATCCCTTCCTCATGGGACAGGGAGTATGGATCGACTCCGACAAGCTGGGTGAAGAGGACGAGGTAGGCGAGGTGCTCAAGCACGGTACCCTGTCCGTCGGATTCATCGGCCTTGCCGAGTGTCTGAAGGCCCTGATCGGCGCCCACCAGGGCGAGACCGACGAGGCCCAGACCCTGGGTCTTGAGATCATCGGCTTCATGAGAAAGCTGATGGACGAAGAGAGCAAGAAGACCGGTTTCAACTACACACTGCTGGCGACCCCGGCAGAAGGTCTGTCCGGCAGATTCGTCCGGATCGACCGGGCCAAGTACGGCGTGATCGAAGGAGTCACCGACAGGGATTACTACACCAACTCCTTCCATATCCCGGTCTACTACAACATCAACGCTTTCGAGAAGATCAGAAGAGAGGCGCCTTACCACGCCCTGACCAACGCCGGACACATCAGCTACATCGAGCTGGACGGAGATCCGACCAAGAACCTGGAAGCTTTCGAGCAGGTGGTCCGCTGCATGAAGGAGAGCGGCATCGGCTACGGCTCCATCAACCACCCGGTCGACCGTGACCCGGTCTGCGGATTCACCGGCATCATCGACAACCAGTGCCCCTGCTGCGGCAGAGTGGAGGGAGACGGTGACATCGGCTTCGAGCGGATCCGCCGGATCACCGGCTACCTGGTCGGCACCATGGACAAGTGGAACGACGCCAAGACCGCAGAGGAGAAGGACAGAGTCAAGCACAGCCTCGGCACAGACATGGAAAGTCTGTAAGGCCGGAGCAAAAAAGAATCTTACGTGGCGGCATATCAGTACAAAATCTGGTATGCTGCCTTTTTGTTTTATGGTAAAATATCTATAGGTATGTGCTAGTGAGATTTTATCAGAAAAAGGGAAAAAGAGAATGAGAAATAAAATCCTGTTGATCGCATTGATCGGGCTGCTGGTCCTGACGGGTCCAGCCTTTGCGCCTGCAGAATCACAGGCAGCGGAGAAGACTACGACGCAGACCAGGGGGGTATACTGGTTCGACCCGTATTTTGTGGGCAACGACATAACGGACACCTACATTTACGATGACGCCCTGCTGACCGGGGATCCGGTAGACTACGATCCCCAGCTGGCCACGATGAGCTTTGAACTTGCGTCAGCATCGGTCAGCAGCGAGAGGACGCCCGACTATTCGATAAAGAGCCAGAACCTGCGGGCTTATCTGGAGGACAACGGCTTCATCGATTTTGATACCAACGAAGATTACAAGGTAAAGATGAGAGCGGACACCATGGGCGCAGCCTGTGCACACAAGAAGATCACAGACGGCGGCAAGGAGTATACTCTGCTGGCCATCGTACCCAGAAGTGCCGGCTATGAAGCGGAGTGGAACGGCAATTTCACTCTGGGAGCATCCGGAGACCATGCCAATTATGCGGCCTGTGCCGAAAAAGTGCTGGCCTATGCCAGAGAATATATCCAGAAGTACGGCATTTCCGGCGACATCAAAGTCTGGACATCCGGTTACAGCCGGGGAGCCGCTACGGCAAACCTGCTCACAAAGAGGATCATCGATGATCCGGAAGGTTCCCTGGGAAGCGGAGTCAGCCTAGCCATGAAGGATCTGTACTGCTATGCCTTCGGTACGCCCCGCGCGTCAGA
>CAMOZS010000070.1 GCA_946631075.1 uncultured Bacillota bacterium
CGTCCAGTCCGATCAGATCGCCCAGAGCGAGGGGGCCCATCGGGTGGTTAGCGCCAAGCTTCATCGCTGTGTCTATACCCTCTGCGGAAGCAACACCGTCAGCCAGGATGCCGACTGCTTCGTTGATCATCGGGATCAGAACTCTGTTGACAACGAATCCCGGAGCCTCAGCAACTTCTACCGGAGTCTTCTTCAGGCTCTCAGTTGTTGCGATGACAGCGTCCTTGACCTCGTCGGAAGTAGCGATGCCCTTAACGACCTCGACCAGCTTCATTGCCGGAACCGGGTTGAAGAAGTGCATTCCGATGACCTGTGCCGGTCTGGATGTGACAGCCGCGATCTCTGTGATGGAGAGAGCGGATGTGTTGGTTGCCAGGATAGCGTCATCCTTGCAGACCTTATCCAGCGCAGCGAACAGTTCCTTTTTCTTATCCATGTTCTCTGTGGAGGACTCGATGATCAGATCGCAGTCAGCCAGAACATCAAAGGTAGTACCGCCGGAGATCCTGCCCAGTGTAGCAGCCTTATCTTCCTCGGTGATCTTCTCTCTGGAGACCATCTTGGTCAGGTTCTTGTCGATCTTGGCCAGAGCACCGTCGATGTACTCCTGCTTGCTGCTTCTGATGATAACATCATAGCCAGCTGCCGCGCAAACCTGAATGATGCCGGATCCCATGGTACCTGTTCCCATTACGCCAATTTTCTTCATAACTAAATCTCCTCCTTAGTATACAAAGTATCAGATTGTTACATATTTAACAAAATCCGCAACTTTATTATATCTTTAAACGTCACGCTTGTGAACCGTTTTTCGATAACTTTTTCTGCAATTTGATCAAATTTATGCGTCCAGTCCGCAGAGCTTGCGCATTTCCGTTTTATAGCTCTCTACGCCCGGCTGATTGAAGGGATCGACGCCCATCAGCATGGCCGTGATGGCGCAGCTGGTCTCCATGAAATACACCAGCTGTCCGAAGTAGAAAGGCGTCAGCTGAGGCACATGGATCTCGATGATCGGGTTGCCCGCGCTCCGGTGAGCCTTGATCACTCCCTCGATCATGATGTCATTCATCTCCTCCAGGGTCATGCCCTTGAAGGTTCCCGCCGGGATCACGATCTCATCATCGTAACCGTCGATCACCAGCATGGTCTCGAAGAAGACCCGGCTTCCCTCCTGCAGGAACTGACCCATGGAGTGCAGATCCGTGGAGAACTGCAGGGTCGCCGGCCAGAGGCCCTTTCCTTCCTTGCCCTCGCTCTCGCCGAAGAGCTGCTTCATCCACTCGCCGAAGTAGCCCATCCTGGAATGATTGAAGCAGGTGACATCCACGGTCTTGCCGTATTTCTCATGCATCAGATAGCGGCCGATGGCATAGTCCGCTCCGACGGTGTCCCACAGCGGAGAAGTCGCCATCACCTCGGCTCCCCGAAGGAGCTCTCTCACATCGATCCCCGCCACCGCGATCGGCAGCAGTCCGGCCGCGGTCAGCATGGAGTAGCGTCCGCCGATGTTGGCCGGCAGAACGAAGGAAGTGTATCCCATCTCATTGACTTCCTGACGGATCCTGCCCTTCGACTCATCCGTGATCGCCAGGATCCGCTTGGCTGCTTCTTCCCTGCTGCCGTACTTCTCCTCCATGATGGGACGGATCACCTCCAGAGCCGCCTGGATCTCCATAGTGTTGCCCGACTTGGATACGATGCATACGATCGTATTCTTCTGCTTTACTTCCTCGATGATCTCCCGGTAATAATCCGTACAGAAATTGATGCCCAGGAACTTCACGTCGATTCCGTGTTCAAACCTCGGCAAAGCCTCGATCGCAGCCTTTGCGCCCATATAGGAACCGCCGATGCCCAGGACCAGCAGCAGCTGGGCCTCGTCCCGGATGATATCCGCCACGTCCAGCAGATATTTCAGGGCTTCCTCATCCTGTTCGATGGGTGCCTTCACCCAACCCGTCATGTCCATCTGTCCGGACCACAGCCGGTCCAGGGCTGAAGCCGCCTCAGGACGCAGCGCTTCCACTTCGCCCGGCGCCAGGTCCAGTCCTTCGATATTGACATTGATATCCATAGCATTTTCTCCTTATATTACAGAAACATAAACGTCAGAAATTTGATGGTCAGCGGGACCGTCACGATCGACGCGATGGTGCTGATGAACAGCACCCGGCTGGCCATTCCCACCGACTGGCCCTCCTGCTCCGCCAGCATGGACACGGTCGCCGCCGTCGGGAAAGCGATCCCGAGGACCACACAGCATTTGATGATCCCTGCGACCGGCAGGAAATATACAAGGCCGAAGGTCAGCGCCGGAAGCCAGAGCAGCTTCACCAGGGCGCAGTCCAGGACCCTGAGATCCCTGACCGTCTCCAGCAGGTTGTAGTTTGTCAGATTGGAGCCGATGAAGATCATGGCCATGGGGGTCGATACCCCTCCAAGATAGAGCAGGTAGTCATCGACCGCCTGGGGCAGACCTGTCCCCAGCAGTCCCACGGCGAAACCGATCATGGTCGCCAGTATGTTGGGGTTCAGCAGGAATTTCAATGCGGCCCGCAGAAAGCGGGATACCGGGTTGATGTCTCCTCCTCTTCGCCTATCCTGATTCCGCCGCATCAGCCGGATCCCGTAGGTGAAGGTGAAGAAGTTCATGGCCGCGTTGTGGGCCAGCATCAGCAGAAGTCCGGTCTCTCCGAAGAAGATCAGCGCTACGGGAAAGCCCATGAACCCGTCATTGGGCATGGACATCGCGAACTCCGCCACATTGGAAATATCCCGGGGGTACTTTCGCGCTTTGGCGTAGAGCCAGCTGACCGCTCCGTAAATGTAGAACAGGACCAGGCTCATCACAAAAGTGATCAGAAACTGCGCGATCACCGTCCGGTTCATCTCCAGGCTGCCGATATTGTGGACGATCATGCAGGGATAGGCAAAATAAACGACCAGCTTGTTGATGCTGTGGTTCATCCTGTCATCTATGAAGTTTATTTTACGCAGGAACCAGCCCGTAAAGAGCATGGCAAACAGCACAAAATATCTTGCATACATGATAGCCGCCTGTCATAGCCTTTCTAATTATCGTATAAGTTGTTGGTCACATATTCCGGATCGCAGGTCACATCTATGCCCATCGCCTTCAGGGTGCTTTCATCCTTATCACTGAGGATGGCCGTGCAGTGGGCCTTGCATCCTCTGAGCTCCTTCAGCTTGCCCAGGGCCATCTCCGCCGAGGGATTGGTTTCCGCGGAAATGGTCAGGGCTGTCAGGACCTCCTCCAGATTCAGGCTGGTCTTGTCCGCCCGGAGCACATCCGTCTTCAGCTCCTGGATCCTCTGCAGGATGTTGGGTGAGATCAGGAGAAGAGGATCAGCCATGCCGCACAGCTTTTTCGCCGCATTGAGGACAGCCGCCGCTGCCGCGACCATCCGCCGGGAACTTCTGCCGGTGATGATGGTCCCATCGGGAAGCTCCATGGCCAGAACGACCACATTGCTGTAGCGCTCATTCTGGGCCCGCTTCACCTCCGCGTACTCTCTTGCCGGAAGGACTACCGGCCGGTCGGTCTCGGTCAGATCCAGCTCATCCATCAGCAGCTTGCACCGCTCCAGTATATTGCCTTCGATCTTGCCTTTCTTGTAATCGCACTCGGCGATCAGATATCTGCGGATGACCTCCTGGCAGGCCGCCTCACGGCAGACCTCGTCATCGATGATGCCGAACCCTGCCCGGTTCACTCCCATATCCGTCGGCGATTTGTACTCCGACTCCTCGCCGGTGATCTTCTCGATGATCCTCTTGACGACCGGGAAGACCTCCAGGTCACGGTTGTAGTTGACCGCCATCTCGCCGTAGGCTTCCAGATGGAAGGAATCGATCATATTGACATCCCTCAGGTCTGCGGTCGCCGCCTCGTAGGCCACGTTCACCGGATGCTTGAGGGGGATGTTCCAGATGGGGAAGGTCTCGAACTTGGCGTATCTGGCCTTCCTGCCCTGGCGGAATTCATGATAGAGCTGGCTCAGGCTGGTCGCCAGCTTGCCGCTGCCTCCGCCCGGTCCTGTGACAACGATCAGGGGCTTGGTGACTTCAATATACGGATTGGCCCCGTAGCCCGCGTCGCTGACGATGGTCTCGACGTCCGTCGGATATCCCTTGGTGAACCGGTGGCGGTAGGTCCTGATGCCCCTGTTCTCCAGCCGGTGGATGAATTTGTCGACCGAGGGCATATCGTCTTCATATCTGGTCACGACCACGCTGTTGATCTCCAGATCGAACTTGCGGAAGACATCGATCAGCCGCAGGACCTCCAGATCGTAGGTGATCCCGAAGTCCTGTCTGGTCTTATGGGTCTCGATGTCTCCGGAGTAGACGCAGATGATGATCTCCGCCTGATCCTTCATCCTCTGCAGAAGCTTGATCTTGGCGTTTTCATCGAATCCGGGAAGGACTCTCATGGCGTGCTTGTCCTGCACCAGTTTCCCTCCGAATTCCAGATACAGACGCTGACTTCCTCCGCTCTCGATCCTCTCCAGAATATACTTCGACTGCTCTTCGATATACTTTTCCGCGCTGAATCCGATTTTGGGCACTGCCATGAATCATCCCTCCTTTTTCATTTTCAACATTCTCTACATTAAAGTAATATTCAGTGTGTTCCGGCCTTCCATCAGGCCTTTCAGACTGATCTCATAATCGATATCGATCCCTCCTGCGCCCTCTTCTGTGATGCTGCTCCTGACATAATTGGTCAGCACCTCCAGGGGGATAGGCCCGAAGGGGGTATCGTAATATCCGGTATATCTCTTGCCCTGCTCGAACAGGATCTCGGTTCCGATGCCGGCGCCTTCTCCGAAGCGCTTCATCTGGATCTCCCCGTCCCGCAGGCGCAGTCTGGTCCGGCATCCGGGCACACCGGAAAGCTCCGTCTCATCATATACAAGATAGACGGTTCCCTTGCGCAGGTACAGTTTGCCCTCGGTGACGAACTCCATCTCGTCCTCGCCGGCGTCTCTGGAGACCTGCTTGCCCTTGATTCTGATCATAACTTCCTTCATTTAATAACCTCCAGGATCGCCTGCAGTTCCTCCTTGTTGAACTGGTATTTCTTCAGACAGAACTGACACTGCAGCTCCGCCTGTCCGTCTTCCTCGATGATCTCCTCCAGATCCCTGACTCCAATGGTCATCAGAGCCTGCTCGATCCTCTGTCTGCTGCAGTCGCAGCTCCACTGGATATCCCGCTCCTCCAGGATCCTGATCTGGTAATCCTCCGGCATACCGGCGAAGATCTCCTCCGTCATGCGGCGGACCAGAGCTTCTTCCGTCATTCCCTTGCCTTCGGAAGTGACCCTGCTGATGGTCGTCGTGATCGGTTCCATCCTGCCGATCATCTCCTCGAGAGCGTCTACCGCTCCCTCCTGAGCGTCGGGCAGCATCTGGATGATCATGCCTCCCGCGGCGCCGATGCTCAGATCCCGCTCGACCCGGACCCCCAGCGCAACAGAAGTGTTCTGCTGCTCCGAGATGAAGAAGTAGGCCGTCAGGTCTTCCGCGATCTCTCCGTTGACCAGAGCGATGGTCCCCATGTAGGGCTCCTTCATCCCCAGGTCCCGGATCACCGACAGTTCTCCGATCCCCAGCGAGCCGCCCACATCCAGCTTGCCTTCCGCTGTCAGGGGCAGATCCACATACGGATTGGCCACGTATCCCTTGACCCGGCCGTCCCCGTAAGCGGTGGCCAGATACTGTTTTGCCGGACCGTCGCCCTTGAAGTTGACCGTCAGCTTATTGTCCGGTTCCTTCATCAGGATCCCCATCATCCCGGCTGCCGTCAGGACCCGTCCCAGCCCTGCCGATGCCGTCGGCGTCGTTCCGTGGATCTGAGCCGCTTCCCGGACCAGGTCTGTAGTTATAGCCGCGCAGACCCGGAAGGATCCGCTTCTATCTATCGCGATCAGTGCTTTGCTCATGCTCTCTCCTGTCTTCCAAAAACAATACCCGTATATTGTATCACAATCTGATCGTTTGCTGTAGTGAAATCTTACCCGAGAAATACATATTACATTCACGAAAACATCATAATTCCCTATTATAGTAAGGGTGTAGAAAAAACAACGACATGAGAGGTGTTATCATGGACGAGAACAATAAGAACCTTACGGAAACCGAAACAACGGAATACGAACCGAATTTCATCCTGCAGCCGGACCCGGCCGAGAGCGCCGGGCCACAGACAGCTGCAGCCGAGAACACGCAGCCGCACACAGCTGCAGCCGGCAGCGAAGATCCTCAGCCGGTCAGAGCCGAGACTACGGATCCCCAGCCGGCCAGGACCGAGGCCCCCAGGTCTTCTGAAGGCCCGGCGGATGCCCTCAGGGCGGCCCGCGCAAAGGCTGATGCTCTCCGGGCAGCGGCAGCCAAGGCGGATCAGGCCGGGCAGCCATACCGCAGAGAGACCTCAGCCTACGGAGATCCGGCAGACTTTGATCAGGCCCAGGGAAGACCAGCCTTTGAGAATCCCAGCTTTGATCCCGGATTCACAGGAAGCTACACCGATCCCAGATCCCAGTTCCGGGCCGGCGAATCCGCCTCCTGGAGCAACGGGGAAGTCCACCGCAGCCGCAAACAGGTGAAGGAGAGCATCCTCAAGAGGAAAAAAGAGAAGGCTCCGGCCAAGCCGATCATGCTGACCCGAAAGGCCCTGGCCCTTCTGATCGCCGGCTGCCTGTGCCTGTCCTGTCTGTTCGGCCTGGGCGGCGCGGCCATGGGCATCACCCTTGCCCAGAAGACTCCGGCAGACACCACGCAGACAGCCTCCTCCGAGACCTCCTCAAGCACAGGGACCCATACGGCGGGCTACACTCTGGAGAGCGCTACCGGAAGCAATATGACCATCAAGGAGATCACCTCCGCGGCCAAGAACAGCGTCGTCGAGATCCGGACCGAGAGCGTCTCCTCTGACTCCTGGATGCAGTCCTACGTCACGGAAGGCGCGGGAAGCGGCGTTATCATCAGCGAAGATGGCTATATCATGACCAACAACCACGTCATCGAGAACGCCAGCAAGATCAAGGTCACGACAGCCGATGAGAAAGAATACGAGGCCCAGCTGATCGGGGCCGATGATACCAATGATGTGGCGGTCCTGAAGATCGACGCGGACGGCCTCACCCCGGCCACCTACGGGAACAGCAGCGAACTGGAAGTCGGCGACATGGCCGTCGCCATCGGAAATCCGCTGGGAGAGCTGGGCGGCACAGTCACCGCGGGCATCATCAGCGCGACGGACAGAGAGCTTGCCATTGACGGCAAGACCATGCATCTGCTGCAGACCGACAGCTCCATCAACCCGGGCAACTCCGGCGGCGGTCTCTTCAACGGAAGCGGCCAGCTGGTCGGCCTGGTCGTAGCCAAATCCTCCGGCTCCGATGTCGAGGGACTGGGCTTCGCCATCCCGATCAACACAGCTGCCGACTGCGCTCAGCAGCTGATCGACAAGGGTTATGTCAGCGGACAGCCGTCGACCGGAATGACCTATCAGGAAGGCTCTGCGTCCGCGGCCAATGACCCCTTCGGAGGTATCGACTCCCTCTTCGGAGGCAGCACCGGAGTCTTTATCTACAGCGTCGACGGGGAGAACGCCAAGAAGGCAGGATTCCAGCCCGGCGATCAGGTCTATGCCGTCGATGGTACGACCATCACCAAATTCGACGATCTTTCGACCATCATTTCCTCCCATAAGGTTGGTGACACGTTGAAATTCACGGTCATCCGGGGCGGACAGGAAAAGAACATCAAGCTTGAGCTGGAAGAGAAAACGCCGGTGAACCAGAAGGATTCCGGAAACGACCAGAACGGCCAGAACAGCCAGAACAACCAGGACCAGAATGGTCAGGGCCAGAACGGGCAGGAGAA
>CAMOZS010000071.1 GCA_946631075.1 uncultured Bacillota bacterium
GCAATCAGGATGATGCCGCAGCCCACTACGAGCAGTGCACCGAGGATGTAGAAGATGGTTGTACCGATACCACCGGTGGAGGGAAGCTCGGATCCCTGAGTGTTCACGACCGGGAATGTCATGCTCGTTTCGTCATTAACTGTTGTTTCAACAGTTGCATCAGTATCACTCATGTTCGTGATCGTATAAGCAGACTCTGAGCCATCAATCGTAACCTTGTAGCTTACCAGGACATCCGGATTATCAGTGTCATATGTCGGTGTGATTACAACGGTATGCGGTGTGGAGTCCTTGACATAACCAGCCGGAGCTGCAGTTTCTGTCAGGGTGTAAGTTCCTGCATCCAGACCATTGAAGGAGATATAACCTTCTGCTGTTGATGTAGCTGTATAGGTCTTACCATTTCCTACCAGCTGGAATGTTGCTCCACCAAGCGGCTTGTACGTTGTCCACGCTTTGCCTTCGACCCAGGAGGTGAAGTCGGTGATTGTCTGACCATTCTCGTCAACACCGATCTTGATAAGTTCTCTGGTCTTTTCACTGCCATGGTTTCCGCCATTCAGATTAGCGTCGAGTGAGAAGGTGTAGTGACGTGTAATGTCTTCTTTATCCTTTGTAGAAGTCGGAGAGTTCGAGAACTCCAGCTTAGCCTTGTTATCCATATAGGTAACATTGTTAGTGGCCTCAGTAGTAACCTCTGCGCTATAGGTGATCTCAACCTGCGGTGTAGCTCCGTTCAAGCCAGTCAGATATGCTTTGGCAAATTCGACTTTGAAGCCTGATGTGCCGTTCGGTGTAATGGTGACATTTGTATCAGACTCTGTGATTGTCTCATCTCCATACTTTACCGTGATCGGTGTCTGAAGCTTCAGGCCAGCTGACAGTGTATCGGTGATTTCAAACCTAGGATTCTTAAAGCTTGTTCCATAGGAAGGGATCGTTGCAGTGATCTTATACGGGATCACATCACCCGGCTTAGTGTCAATGTACTTGTCTGCTCCAACAACATCCTTGTCGAACGGAACAGAACTCTTCTTCACTACAGCAGAAGTGCCAATTGTATCACTGAATGCAACTGTGTTATTACCCTCATAATAGTCTGCGGATACGAATGCAGGATTATAGACTGTATCTTTGTTGTCGGCTGCCGGAACCGCCTTCAGATAATACAGACCGGCAGCAACCGGTGTGGCTGTGAATTTCGTTCCATCTGCAGCATCCGGAGTCATATTTCCTGTAGCTGTTGCTGTTGCCAATGCTTCCGCGATCTTTGTTGCTTCCGCGTCTGTAATCCCATCAACCAGATCGTTAAGAGCAACATTGGTTGCTGTTCCCAGAGTTGTCAGGGCCCAGTTTCCATCTTTCCACTCAACGAGCTGATAATAGCTGACGCTGTCGCCTTCAGTTACCCCTGTTGCTGTAATCGTGTTCTCCGGGTTCTCCATCAAATCCCCTGTCGCCGCGAACGATGTCGCGATCCCCATTGTCATCGCTACGGTCAGTGACAGTACCACAGCGATCAGTTTCTTCATCTTTTTCATCTTCGCCTTTCCTTTCTTGTCCTTCATGCTTATCAACAACCAACCAATAATTCCTCGTTGTTTATACTGCGTCCAGTCCAGCCTTTGCTCCGGCCGGGGGAGTTACAACGCCCGGTGATGGGCTGTTAGTGAATGGGGCCGATCCGGTTCAGAGGCCAGATTCGGAACGTTACCCTTCCAACGATCTGTTCGGGGGTGACGCAGCCTACCGAAGTACTTCGGGAGTCGACGGACACATCCCGGTTATCACCGAGGACGAAGACCCGCTCCTCCGGCACCTGGTATGGAAAGTCGATGTTCGGCTCGCCGTAGGCTTTCTCCTCCAGATAGGGTTCATCGATCAGCTGCTGGTCCACGTAGACGTTGCCGTCCAGGTCGATATCGACCCATTGACCGGAAGTGGCGATGACCCGCTTCACCAATATGTTGTTGTTATAATAGAACGCGATCACATCTCCGGTTTCGAAGCTGGACCCCTTGAGCGAAAACACCAGGTCTCCACTCCAAAGCGTGGCGTTCATTGACTGTCCGTAAATTCGGAGCACCGGCAGGAACAGCATGGCTACCAGTATAGCTACCGCCGCTACGACGATCAGAGTGTTGGTGGTGCTCATGATCGACTTTCGCAGCCGCTCCGCGTATGACACCCGTTCAAAGGCTGATCTTAGCTCAGCTGTCTCCGGCAGGTCCCGGCCGATCAAAGGCTGGACTGCGGGGGCCGGTGTCTCCGGCGCGTCATTTCCTGTATCCTGCGGATCTCCTGCGGCGTCCCCTGTAAATCTGCCCGGAGCGCTCTCGGCGCTGTAGGTCTCGATCTCAGGGCGCTCTTCCAGGTATCCCTTACTCATAGCGCCTCCTGATGTTCTCCAGATAGATCGCGGCCGCCTTCTCGGCTTCCTTGAATATATCCGTCACCTGCAGGGAGGCCTCTGCGATGGATCCCACCTTCTGGAACTGGAGCTGCCGGTCTTCCAGCTGGGCTTCCAGTTCAGCCACTCTGGCTCTCAGAGCATCGATCTCCTCGCCCTGGGCCAGCATGATCTCCAGAAGTTCTTTTTTCTTAAGCTTATCCAGACGCGGCTCACCAGCCTTTGCTGCTTTCGCTGATGCGTCCGGCTCTTTATTGGCGTTTTTCTTCGATGATAACAGCGCCATGTCTCAGAACTCCTTTCCGCGGCCTGCCAACAAGCTGCATTTGCCTTGATCTGTCTGAAGTATATCAGCTTCGCTGTCAAATCATCTGTCAATAATCCGAGAGAAATGCTTGCTTTTTCTTTCTTATTGACCGCCGGTTTCCTCATAGGATGGAGATACCTTCAGCCATCCTATTCCATTATGCCACCCGAAACCTGTTTCGGCAAGGTTTTCGGGTGGCACGTTCTTGCCAGATTTGTGATGTTTATGACATGTAAACCCCTTTTTTATGATGCCCGCCTGCGGGCGATCAGCGTGATCCCGCAGCACAGGATCAGAATGCTTCCCAGCAGATAGATCCAGGTGGTACCCGGGCCGCCGGAAGACGGAAGCTCAACACCGGCTTTGTTCAGGATCTGATAGGTGACCGAAGCAGCCGATGTATCATTGACGGAATCGTAAGCGATGCTGTGGGCCCCGTCCGGGAGCACCCTGACTGCCATTCCGGTATCCTGTCCGTCCAGACCCGTGACCTTGATCGTAGCTTCCTGCTTCCAATCGGAAAGCTCGTACGGATCCGGCTTTGTCTGTGACTGGGCGTTATCCGATTTCTTCTTCCAGGTGTTGTGCCCGGTCAGATCGATCGATACGCGCAGGACATCGGGCAGGAGCTCGTATCCGTCCGGCGCCTTAGTCTCCTTCAGGTAGTAGGGCTCATCGTAGTCCTCCTTATCCTTCAGAAGAGCAAGGGCATCTGTTGTCAATGTCCCGTTCGCTGTTGTCAGGTGCTGGACCACTACGCACTTTCCGACGCCGTCCAGGTCGACCTTGGCGATCTGGTCATTGGCGATCTCTTCCGCTGTGGCCCTGCGCATGAGATCGAATTCCGCGGTACTGTCGGTGATGGCATTCCGTGTCTGGTCCACCTTATTGATCTGCAGCTTCTTGGCGAAGACATTGATCACATGAATATTCTCGCTGGTCTCCGTACCGGCCGCGTGGCCCTGGTACATGGTCCCGAAAGTTCCTGTGTGGAAGTCAGCGGTGTTGCTTCCTCCCTGCCCTCTGGGAAGGACCGTGTAGTCCGGAGAATAGACCACCTTGAGCGTATACTTCTCGACTTCGTCTCCGGTGACCGCGGTGTCATGAGGTGACTTCCCGATCAGGTCAGCCTCTTCTCCGGCAGCGATCTCCTTTTTCAAAGTGATGACGATGTTACTGTTATCGTCGATCCCGTAAACATGGTAGGGGATCCGGATGCCGCTTCCGGTCATTGCCTGGCTCATGAACTCATCCCATTTGGGCTCATTCTTCGTATAATCCCACCAGCTGTAATTCTGACCTGCCGCCAGCTTCCTGAGCAGGCTGTTCATGGGATAGGTCTGCCTGTCTCCGCTGGCCTCGCCTTCCCTGTCGTCGCCGATGGATTCAGTCAGCGGGTACCAGTTGTTTCCGGTCTGAACCTTGCCGGTATCCGGCAGTTGGTCTCCATCAAGATCGACCGCACAGCCTTTCTTCACCACTTCTTCGACATCGATCTTTCGCCAGAGCTCTTTTATCTGCTCCTTGGGATCCACCTCTGCCCCCAGATAGACCGTCCACTCTGTCTCATTGTGGCCGAAAGAGAGCTCGTTCACATTGACCAGGGGTGTCTGACGGTTCTGGACCGGATGGAACTTGTCCTTATTGACGACCTGATCCAGGTCGGTGGTGATGGTCACCTTGTGGCCGGGATTGTTCTTTGTCGAATATTCCTTGGCTTCAAATACAGCGTTTCCTGTATTGGTCGCCACAGCGTTTCCGCCCAGGAAATCTTCCTTGGCCTTGACGTAGATGGTGCCGTCCCATCCTTCCGGCTGGAAGGCCTGTCCCTCCCATTTGATGGTCTTGCCATCGGGCTGGACTGTGCCGTAAGGCTTCGTCAGGTCATTGGTCAGATCTCCGCTGAGGGAAATATGGTCCCCCACCTTCAGGGGCCGGCCCGTCTGCCGGTCGACCGGATAAAAGGCGTCGTTCACCGTATCCGTCACATCGCCGTAAACCGTACAGGGCTGGAGGATCTTCTTCACGATCTCCAGCAGGACGTTCTCCAGCTCATCGCCCGACTCCGCTTCGAAGAACATGTGCTCCCCGTCTATGGTATCCGCGATATCAAACAAAAGCTGGTTGCCCCTTTCCACGTCCTTCATGGAAAGTCCGACGGTGATCAGCGTGATCCCATTTTCCTCGTAAGTTTTTTTGATCGCTTTGATCCTGTTGATCAGCTCAGTCGTTTTTTCATCCAGTGTATGGCTGCCTGTGTTATAGGAGTCCGTATCGAGCTTTCCCCCAAACTGCGGGGCGCCGTCAGTGATCAGGATGGCATACTTGGTATTGGAATCCCCCCATGTGAAGTTAAGGGCATCAGACAAAGCCTTGTCCGTCCTTGTGCCGCCTTCCGTCTCATAATCGATCGAAAGGGAATTATGGTCATTTAATTCCACGAATTTATGGTCCGGGCTTGTATCCTTGACCTGCCAGGAGAATGTGTTCCAGGCCGCCCGCACCTTGGGAGCATCGCTGCTGTCAGCTGCAATGTTCAGGATTCCCAGGACCTCATTCAGTGTGCTGACCGTGTTGTCGATGCTCTGCTTCTGATGGAAGGATCTCTCGACCGCCTTGCCGCTACTGTCGTTGTCTCCGCTAACATAGATGGGATAGTTGAAATCCGTATCTGCGCCGAATTTCGTGGAGCTGCTTATGCTCTCCGCTCTCCGGTTGCCTTTGTCATCTTCGGCCTGATTATCGAAGGATGAGTCGACCCGGTACCAGCTGCCGCCTTCATAGAAGATCCGGAAGACCGTAGCTCTGGTGCTCTTCTCCGCGATAACGTAGTACTCTGTGCCTATATCCAGGCCCCAGTCCTGCCAGGCGTACCTCGCGGGACCGCCCCACCAGCCCCATTCCGTCACATCATTGATCTGCCTGATATTCCTGGTCCCGATCTCTCCTCCCTGGGCGTTCTTAGCCGCCACCAGCTTGGAGGGGAACTTCATGGAACCGGAAACGTCCAGGATCAGACCCAGATCCACCGTTCCCGTAAAGGACGAAAGGGATGACTTGGTGGTCAGGTCCACCCGGTAGATCCGGTTCTCGTAGTCGTAGACCTCGGCCGTCTTCCTGGTCGCCTTCTCATCGAGAGGAACATTCTCCGACTTGATCTCGTCCACCCACTCTTTCAGGCTCTCGACCTTGGATGCTCCCACATAGGCGGGGTTCTGCTTGAAGTGTGCCGTCAGGATGCTCCCGTTATAGGGGATCTGGAGCGTGCCCTGTTTGATCTTGCCGTTGCGTCCGCCATCGGTGACCTCCACCATATCCGCGGGAACCCGCGTCCCGTTCAGGTCGAAGTAATCAAACAGATAACGGTTCTGTCCGCCCTTCCATTCTTCCTTGGCTCTGGCCTGGGCTCCCCAGTTGTTGTTGTAGCTGTCCTTGGTCCGGGTCACGAACTGCTGGACGTTGTCCCTCTGGACCCCGTCCTTGTCCTTGCCGGAAACCAGTCCCATAGTGGGATCCGCCGTCCTGACGGTGAACTGATACTTCTTGATGTCATCCTGGGTGAAGATGGTCAGGGGACTGCTGCGGTCCATATCGGTCACGAACCCGGTACCGTTATAGTAAAGAAGGGGCATGGGATCTCCTGCAGAGGAGTAGCCTTCCATAACGAAGGTCCCGTCTCCCTGCGGGATGACCGCGATGTTATTGGTCCCGTTCTGGATCAGTTCCTCATCATTGACATCGATCAGGGCGATCGACTTAGTCAGATCTTCCACCGGGCGGATGAAGTAATACTCGAAATTGGCGTTGGGAGCATCCTGATCTTTCTCCGTAAAGACGTAGTAGAATCTCCACATATATTTGCTGTCCAGGAAGTCGATATCCCCCGGACTGTCGAAGGTCTCCCGGGAGCCGTCCGCGGTAAGGACATTGTATTTACCCTGAGCATCGACATAGGCGATGATGAACCGTTCGGATGTCTTGAATGCGGCGCTGTCGGTCACGGCCTGGGCGTCCGTCACTTTCACGACAAACTCCTGCCCATCCTCCATGATGATCGTCAGCTCCTCTTCGGTATCGAAGGGCTGCAGGCTGTTCAGGATCCAGTCACCATCTTTTTTCGTTACTTCGATCAGGGTGTCGTCCGAGAACCGAACATCCGCGATCCGTTCTGTGAACGCATCCGCGCCGGATTCATCCACGACCCCAAGCAGGGGCAGAAGCGTTCTGAGTCCGATGGATCCGCCGCCTTCCATACTGTACTCAAATGTCTCCCCATCGACTTCATAGGCGAAGTCCACCGTATATACCACAGCGTAGACGCTGAAGCTCTCCGCCGCAAAGGCTGCAGCCTTCAGTTTGCCCCTGGCCAGGTCGTAGCTGACCTGGTCCGGCGCCAGAACTTCCGGTCCGTTCTCACCGAAATGAACGATCCGGAGGTGGTCCGCATCGTCCGCTTTGATCGCTTTGTCATAGGAAATGGTAACATCGACAGGTGCTTCCGGCTCCATGGGTCCATCCTCCGAAAGCAATGAGATGTCATAGAAACGGGCAAATCCGAAGTCCGAGACCTCTTCTCCGCCCTCTGCTACCTGCACTGCCTGCAGGGCTTCATCGTACAGGGCCTGGTAATCCTCCGCGCCCTGATCCAGCTCACTGACCGCAAGCTCTGTTCCCTCAGGAAGGCCAGCCTTTGCATCGCAGTCCGCGCTCACCGCATAGCCGTTCCCTTCATAAGATAGTTCCTGCTGCAAAGGCAGGTCGATCCCGCCCTGACGGGCTGCTTCGTCTTCATCCAGGGTCATGGCAGGCAGGATCAGAAGATAGGTCGCCACAAACACGACCGCAGCCGACAGCACCAGCAGTGTCAGCCGGTGTTTTTTTATTATATTGGAGGTCGCGTTGAACCATCTTGTCTGCTGTCTTCTGCTGTCCATATCCTTAAAGCCTGTAATTCTTGCCTATTCTCTGCTACTTCCACAGATATACTATATCACTTCGAGCCCTGCCCTGGCGGTCACGTTTCTGCCAGAAGAATGACTTTTGTGCCCAAATTGTAACCTTTTTACAGTGATACAGTGAGCTGGCTGTTTGTTTGAAATAACGACATGTCATGATTATTAGATTCAAGCCATGGACGTAATCATGACATTTTTAGCTTCGACCTGAATCAGCAAGTTTCTGGAGGTTTTAATTGT
>CAMOZS010000072.1 GCA_946631075.1 uncultured Bacillota bacterium
AAAGTGGTCTTACCTGCACCGTTTGGTCCCAGGATGCTGAGGATCTCGCCTTCCTTCAGGGTAAGGCCTGCCCCGTCAAGGACCGTCCTGCCTTTGGGGTCGTATGAAAATGTCAGATCGTTCACTTCATAGATCATGTCACTACCTCAGCGTCCGCCGCTGCCGATACAAAAGCCATGCGAAGACCGGCGCTCCGATGATGCCGGTCAGGATGCTCACCGGCATTTCCGCCGGCCCGATGATCCGGGTCACCGTATCCACCAGGAGCATGAAGATCCCGCCCATCAGGATCGAGGCCGGAAGCAGGACCCGGTTGTCCGAACCCACCAGCATCCGTCCGAAATGGGGGATGACCAGGCCGACCCAGCCGATGGTTCCGGCGATGCAGACCGCTCCCGCCGTAAGGACCGTCGCGCAGACGATGCAGATGCCGCGGAGGAGGGATACCTTGGCTCCCAGGCTTCTGGCTTCCTGCTCTCCCAGGGACAGGACATTGATCCACCAGGCCAGCAGCAGCAGGACGATACCCGCCGCGATGCCCAGAGGGAGCACGGAAAGGACCGCCCGGTTATCCACGTAGGCGAAGCTTCCCAGCTGCCAGTAGGTGATGGCCGCCAGCTGGGTCTGGGGGTCTGCTATGTATTTGATGAAGCCGAGCACGGAGGTCATGGCGCCGCTTACGATGATCCCGGCCAGGACCAGCATGATATTCGAATCCGTCCGAAGGAGCCTGGGGATGAAGACGGTCAGGCTGACTGCCAGGATCCCGCCCGCAAAGGCGCTCACCTGGATCACCACCGCCGCTGCCGAGGCCAGGATGGCGATGGCCGCCCCGACGCAGGCTCCCGCGGATACCCCGAGGAAGTCCGGAGAGACCAGGGGATTCTTGAAGATGCTCTGGTAGACCGACCCGGACAGGGCCAGGGCCGCTCCGACCAGGACCGCCGCCAGAGTTCTGGGCAGCCGCACCCCGAGCAGGAGGTTGGCGTCCATAGGGTCTGCCGCTTCACCTGCGAAGAGGATCCGGAAGACATCCCCGGGCGAAAGGGAATATTTCCCCACGCAAAGGCAGGCCAGCACGAGGGCCAGCAGGACGATGAGCAGGGCCAGATTCACGGTCCAGTTATTTCTTTTTCTTTGTTTCTGACCTTCCTTCATGTTCACTTTAGTATTTTAACGCCGTTATCGGTACTACGAATACTCCATCTGGTCTTTTATACGCTGCATTTGACATCCCGCAGATCACACACAGAACAGCCGGAGGAACACTGTCCTTTTCCTTCGCTATGCTGTCCTTTATGGAAATCAGCTCTGCCGCCGCTGCATCGATCTGATTCGCTCCGAGCTTGATCTCAAAAGCGCACCAGTTGCCGTCCTCGACCTCTACAACTGCATCGATTTCTCTGTTTTTATAATCCTGGTAGTGATAAACCCTGGCCCCGAATGATTCTGCATAGATCCTCAAGTCCCGCTCACACAATGCTTCGAACATAAATCCGAAGGTGTTCAGATCATTGAGCAGTCTGTCCGGTGTCGCCTTGATCAAAGCACACGCAAGGGCCGGATCACACAGATGCCTTTTTTCAGCCTTTTTGATCCTGACGGAAGACCGTATGTTTGATGAAAACGGCGGCAGGTTATCGATCAGGAACATCCGGGAAAAAGCGTCCAGGTATTGTGTGATGGTATCTCTGTCTATCGTCTCATCATCGACTTCTTTGATATCATTCAGCAGCTTACGGTTCGTCGCTGCAGTAGATTCATTTCTTGCCAGAGAGCGCAGCAGCAACTGCATTTTATGCCTGTCGTATCTGATGTTGTCCAGACGCTGCACGTCATCATCCAGAATCGCACTGATGTATGAGCCAGGCAAAAGCTGGGCATCTGCGACAGGTACGCCAAGATTACCCGGCCACCCGCCGCGAACAACGTAGTAGATCAGTTTCTGAAGGTCCACTTCTCCCGTGATCGTCTCTTTCATTTTGCCGGCACACAGTTCCTGAAGTGAAACCACTCCGGAGGAATCACCGGATTCATATAATGACATTGTTCTCATACGGATCCTGCCGATTCTCCCGGCTCCGCTATGAAGGATCCCCTTTCTGCGCGGTGTAGATGATCCGGTCAATATAAACTGCCCTTTCTCATCTCTCTGGTCCACAGTATATCTCACCGCGTCCCACACGGGAGGGACCTCCTGCCACTCATCAAGTAACCTCGGCGTCTTTCCCTCCAGAATAAGCGTCGGAGAGATCGCTGCCAGCTGCCGGTTCTGAAAACCGCCGGCAGGATCGCCTATCAGGAATTCACTGTTGCTGTGAACAGATGAAGTCCAGGTCTTCCCGCACCACTTCGGCCCCTCGATACAGATTGCACCAAAGCGGCTGAGGTATCGCTTTACTTGCTCATCTATGACTCTTGGAATATATCGTTTTTTATCCGCGACAGCCATGTCCTGCAGCTCCTTTCCTATCAAAGTCATATTACTCTGTTCCGCAGGATTTAGCAATATTATTCCGCATGATTTTCGAATTATATTCCGCATATTTTGCGAAAAGGGGCCGCTTTATGCGCAGCGGCCCCTTCCCAAATGTTTTCATCCCTCTTCCGGGCTTATTTTTTGATCTTGACCTTCTTCACCGAGGAGAAGCCGGTGTAGACCTTCTGTCCGTCCACGGTATTGAATGCCTTGATCTTGTAGAAGTAGCTCTTGCCCTTCTTCAGCTTCTTGTTGACGAACTTCACTGTAGAAGCCTTATTGATGGTCTTGACCTTGACGTACTTACCGCTCTTCTTGGTGGCTCTGTAGATCTCATAGCCTTCAGCGCCGCCGACCTTCTTCCAGGTGACGGTCGCTTTCTTCTTGGCAGCCTTGACCTTCTTGATCACCGGCTTGGCCATGGAGGTCTTCACCGCCAGCGGCTCGCAGTAGTCGCCTTCTGCCTTGACGTTCTCACCGGTGTAGGCAACGGCTCTGACCTTGTAGTAGTAGGTCTTGCCGGTCACCTTCACGGTATCCTTATAGCTTTCCTGGGCTGTGGTCTTCACGGTCTCGAACTCGCCGTCCGGGCTCTCGCCGCGGGCGATCTCATAGACCTCTGCTCCGGCAATGCCTTCCCAGCTGATGTTCACTGTGTTGTAGGAGGCAGGTACAGCCTTTGCGTTGAGCTTGCCCATGTTGAGTTTCTCGACCAGCTTCTGGTCTGCTGTCTTTGTCGCTGCCAGCTTCGCCTGGAATTCATCGTAGATGGCCTTGGCCTCTTCGGCGCTTCCAGCCTTTGCGATCTCCTGCTTGAACCGGTCGGCAGCAAGCCACAGGTTCAGCTTGTCGGTAGTATCGTACAGTGAGTAGTCGATCTCGGCGGCCATTTCCTCCACCTGCTCGACGTAGGCTTCGGTGATCGCCTCATCCAGTTTCTGCTCCGCAGCTTCCAGCTTGTCCAGAGTCTCCTGCGGGATCTCTGCCTTCTCCGCGTCGGTGAGCGCTTCATAAGCTTCTCTTGCCGCGGCGATGGCTTCCGCGTCATCCAGAGTAACGTCTTCGTTCAGCTGATCGATAGCATCCATTACCTGAGCCACGGCATCTTCGTCGATCGGCTGCTTGGCGTGGACGATGATCTTGGTGACATCCTTGGCCCACTTGCCCTTGTTCACTTCACCTTCCTTGAACTGACCGACGATGGTCTTGGTGACCTTGTCGGAACCTTCGGTCCAGATGAACATGGCCTTGTTGCCCTGCAGATCTTCCTCGAAGATCTGATCCGCTGTGTAGGTCGTGGATCTGCCGTCGGCGGAGATGGCTTCGACCGTATCGATCTCAGCGCCCTCCTTCAGGCCGATGTGATCCAGGATATTCTCGATGGTCGCGCCCTGGACTGTGGAGGATCCGTCAGTTCCGGAGGAGTTGCGCCACGAGAATGTGGCGTCGACCCTGTCAATACCTTCCGTGTTCTTGATGCCCTTGATGGTGAAGTATCCGTCTCTTGACAGAGCATCACCGGTGATGGTCAGGTCCGCAGTTTCCGCGGTCGCATCGCCCGCCGGCTCTGCCGGGACTTCCTCCTCTGTTCCGTCGATGATCAGTTTCACGACATCTGCGGCCCAATGCTTTCTGTTCTGATCCGTCTCTGAGAACTGTCCGAGAGCAACTGTAAGATCACAGTTATCTCCGTCCGCCTTCCAGATCAGCATGGCCTTATTCCCGTCCAGGTCCTCCCTGGTGATCTGGTCTGCTGTATAGGTCACCTTATAGCCGTCGCTGCATACCGCGGTCACCTGGCTGATGGCCATGCCCTCTTCCAGGCCCAGGACTTTGGCCGCGATGTTTTCGATGGTCTCGCCCTGCACTGCGGTCTCACCCGCTGTGCCGGAGGAATTGATCCAGTGGAAAACGGCGTCGGTCCTGGTCAGACCCTCTGCGTTCTTCAGGCCCTTGATGGTGTAATATCCGTCAGCCGCGAGGGCACTTCCTTCAATGGCGATATCACAGTTTTCTGCGTCGGAATCGCCCTTGACCGGTTTCTGGTCGGTCGCTTCCGGTTCATCGCCCAGTACCTGGACGCCGCCGGCGGATCCGACATAAGCTGTTCCATCATTCCAGAAGTCGATGCTGTAAATGTTGTTCTTGTTCTCCGCGCTCCAGGAGCCGGTCTCTTTGGCGTACTGGGCTGCTACGTTGAAGGTACCGTCGTCATTCGGCTTCGGGTTTTCTACCTTGAGGACGCCGTCCGCCGAGGTTCCGAACCACAGGGAGCCTTCCGGATCGACCGCAACGGTTCTGACCTCTGTGGTCGCGCTGCCGTCCAGGTAATCTCTGAAGACTTCCTTACCTGTGTACTTCTGAGGCTCGCCGGTGCCGCCCTTGAGCTTCCAGATGGTACCGCCTTCATTCTCTGTCAGGTTGGTGCCGCTGGCAACGACCCATACGGTTCCCTTCTGGTCGATGGCGATGCTGCGTACCCATGCCTGGGCCAGCTTGCTGGTGCTTCCATCCTGCGTCATCTCTCCGGTGACGACATTCTTCTCTGTGACTGTGCCGTCCTGATCGATGTGGCAGAATCCTCCGGTATAGGGATCTGCTTCCGTTCCCGTACCGTCCGGATAGAAGCCCAGCCATGCGCCTCCCTTACCGTCAAGGGTGATGGTATTGACGGAGGTCGCCGGGAAGTCGCTGTTTGCCTTGTCATAGGTCTTCCATGTGCCCGCTTGCGGATCATAGATGGTCAGGCCTCCGAAGGAACCGAACCAGACTTTGCCGTCCGCATCCACCTTGATGGCCTGCACATAGTTGCTCGGGATCGTGCCCGGATCCGATTCGACCTTGTACTGTTTGATATTGCCGTCCTGGATGTAGAGCACGCCCTGGTTATTTCCGGGCTGGGTGTAGCTTGCGTTCTGGCTGACCCACACGCCGCCCTGCTCATCGGCAGCAACAGCGGAAGTGAAGTCGGTCATCAGGGCCGGATCGGAGCTTGTGTTCATGACACTGAAGCCCGCGTCGCCGGCCTTCTTGCTGTAAAGGCCTCCGCCGTAGGTTCCTACCCACAGGGTACCGTCTCCATCCATCCATGTGGACCGGACGCCGCTGCTGGTGTCATACTCTTTGAAAACGGTCACTTCCGGGATCTTCAGGGTGATCCCGCTGATGCTGGTGCACCGGTTTCTCCAGTCGACGGTCGGGTCATTGCCCAGAGCTTCGTTATAGTTTCTGTAGATCCGGACGGTCGCGATCTTGCCCGCCGCCGGATCGTCCTTGTTGTCGCTGTCTGCGATATCCGTCCAGGTTTCCGTCGCCTCGTCCCATACCTGGTAGGCTACGAAATAGTTCTGGGCGATGGCATCCTTCAAGGTGATGTCCTTATAGGAGCTTTCTGTCTGCTCATACTGGTCGGTCGTGTTCAGTGTGATCAGAGTGTCCTCGACCTCAACGCCCTGGTTTGCCAGCAGGTACTTGAGGTAGGCGCCCTTCACCTTCTCGGTTCCGTTCTTTTTGCTCGTGAACTGAGCTTCCGCCTTGCCCCGGTTATCCGGCAGGTTCTGGATGTCCTCGATGGACATCTTCACATCGCCGCCTGCAAGACCCTTGACCGTGAAGTCTGCCGTCTCTTCCGGCTGGTCGTTCTCACCGACTACGATGGAGATCTTCTTCACATAGGTCAGAGACGATCCCTGAGAATTATGGGTGATCAGGCGGAGCGGACCTCCATTGTTGCCCGCGGCCGCATCGTATCCTTCTCCGTTGGAGTGGCTCTTGTCGCCGATGACCAGCGGGTATCCGCCGACACCGTAAGCCAGGATGATCGGCACATAGTTTCCACCGTCCAGGACGCCCTTCTCCAGTCCGTCCAGGCCGAATTTGCCGCGGATCTCCTGACTGTAGTTATCCGCCGCCGAAACGGTCACGCTGATCGGATCATCGATGCCGGTCACATCGCCGGCTTCCTGTTTGACCCATCTCCAGAAGTTGATGCCTTCCCACGTGAAGTTCTGGACGACATTGGCCTCTTCTCTTTCGACCAGGGCCGTGTTGTCCTCGATCTCTCCGACGGTGAACTCCTTGTTGAAGAGTTCGTTTCCTTCTTTATCGGTGACCAAAAGCTGGACGGTCTCGTCTCTGTACTGCTTGTATACTTCCGCGCTGTTGTGGTTCCAGCTGGTCATCTCCGAAGCCGTCACTTCGATGGACTTGACGAACTTCATGTTGCTTGAGTTGTTGGCGTCCTCCGCGTCGGTCTGTCCCATGACGAACCGGACCGGGCCGCCGTTGTTGCCGTAATCGGGCTCGTAACCTTCGCTGGTCTTCTCAGCGACCAGAGGCAGGCCGTCTTCCTTATCGGCATCTCCAGCCTTTCCGCTGCCATAGGCCAGGATGACCGGCAGGTCGTCAGCTCCCGTTACGGAGTTGATGTAGTCGGACTTGCGGATCTGGGAAAGGGTGAATTCCTTACTCTCCCCGTCAGTGGTCGTCACGATGACCTTGTCCGCATTGCTCTTCAGGCCTACTGCCGAAGAGGTCAGCAGGGAGTAAAGGTTGATCCCCCTGTATCTTGCCTGGGACGGGGTCTGCCCGTCACCGCTCTTCAGGAAGCTGTAGTCGCCGGTAAAGGCGATGGTCTGCTTGCCTTCCAGCTCGGATACCGGGAAGGCCTTTCCTTCTTCTCCCAGTCTGGTGCCCTCGCCCTTGATGGTCACGGTATTGTCCTTGTAGCTATCGTAAGGCGCCTTGGTATGGGCGTATTTGTCAGCCGACAGGTTGATGGTGATCGACTTCACGTCGGTCAGGGACTGGTCGGAGACAGAGCTGTCTGTATGAGGCATCAGGACAGCCAGAGGGCCGCCGTCGTTCTTGACGGTGACCGTGTTGGCGTAATCCGTACCGCCGGCCAGCTGGACTTCCTTCTGGTATCCTTCCGCGTTCTTATCCTTTACCATCGGCGCGCCGTTCTTGGCGTAGGCCAGGACCGGGGACAGGCCGTTCATCCCGGTCTCCGTGTTGCTGCCGTTGTTCGTAGCGAGCACGTCCGCCAGGCTGAGGGCCACTTCGTTGGTCCCGTCGCTGAAGGTAATGGTGCCCTTGTATCCCGGGATCTCGACCACTTCCTTCAGGAAGTAGTTCAGATCGATTCCTTCATACAGATCGCTGTAGGCGTTGCTTCCCTTGGTCAGCTGATAGAAGGTCTTGACCTTGGCCTGGGCCAGCTGGTTGCGGGAGAGGCCTCCCCCGTAGATCAGCTCTTCGATATCGCCCACTTTATAGGTGACGTTCTTCAGCTCAGGAGCATCCGCGTCCGATCCGTTCAGGATCTTCACCTGCAGGGTGCTGTTTTCCGCCATATCGGTGTAGACCTGATTGCTGTGG
>CAMOZS010000073.1 GCA_946631075.1 uncultured Bacillota bacterium
AATCAGATGTCTCAATTCATTTACCTCCATTTATAAAACTTACAAACTGTTTCTGAATTCCATCAGCTGAGCGATGTCGCCCTCACTGATATAGCCGCCTTCTGCCGCGACTCTCGCTACGGTGTCGAAATCGGTCAGGCTGTGATACTCCAGCCCCGCCTGCGCAAAGGCTGTCCTGCTCTTTTCCAGGTTATACGAGAAGATACAGATCACTCCCAGGACCTGGGCTCCGGCTTCCTGCAAAGCCTGGGCAGCGCTGATGACGCTTCCTCCGGTGGAGATCAGGTCTTCGATGACGACCACCTTCTGTCCTTCCTTCAGCCGGCCTTCGATCCGGTTTGCCCTGCCGTGGTCTTTGGCTCCGGACC
This sequence comes from uncultured Bacillota bacterium, assembly GCA_946631075.1. Classification (GTDB taxonomy): domain Bacteria; phylum Bacillota; class Clostridia; order Peptostreptococcales; family Anaerovoracaceae; genus Lentihominibacter. The sequence continues at coordinate 369 of CAMOZS010000073.1, forward strand.
TCACATAACCCATGGGAAGATCCATGGCATAGCCTGCGATGGCCGCATGGGGGATCCCCGCTGTCGCTGTTCCGAACAGGGCCTGAGCCTGGGGATAGGTCTCCCTGATCAGGCCGATCAGGCCTTCCTCGATGACCCGTCTTGCCTCCGGGTCGGTCAGGACCAGCCGGTTGTCGGTATAGACCGGGCTCTTGATCCCGCTTGCCCAGGTGAAGGGCTCGTCCGGGCGGAAGAAGACCGCTCCGGTCTCAAGTAAAGCTTTCGCTGCTTTGGTTTTCATCTATGCTCTCCTTTCCAGTGAGTGACTCGCTTCTTGTTCAGCCGCAGAATTCCTTCAGGCACCTTTCGTAGGCCGCCGCCGGATCCTCTGCCGCTGTGATGCTCCGTCCGACCACGATGTAATCGGAACCCAGTTCCTTTGCCTTTGCCGGCGTGGTCACCCGGCTCTGATCTCCTGCGGCGTCTCCCGCCAGCCGAACTCCCGGCGTCACGGTCAGGAAGCCCTGGCCCAGTCTCTGGTGAACGGCCGGTGATTCCAGGGGGGAGCATACCACTCCGTCCAGGCCCGCTTCTTTTGCATGCTCCGCGTAGGCCGCGACCACCTGCTCCATGGGCTGATCGATCAGCAGGTCATGCTCCATCTGCTCCTGGGAAGTGGAGGTCAGCTGGGTCACGGCGATCAGGAGAGGACGGCTGCCATCTTCCCTTGTCAGCCCCCGCAGGGCGGCTTCCATCATCTTCCTGGTTCCGGCCGCGTGAACGTTGCACATGTCCACGTCCAGGCCCGACAGGACCCTCATGGCCTTCTCCACAGTATTGGGAATGTCGTGGAGCTTCAGATCCAGGAAGACCTTGTGGCCCCGCTGCTTCAGCTCGCGGACGATCTGCGGACCCTCCGCGTAAAACAATTCCATCCCGATCTTGACGTATGGTCTGGCCTGGAACCGGTCCAGAAATCCGTATACTTCTTCCGCGCTGCTGAAATCGCAGGCGATGATCACGTCTTTTCCCATTCTCTCCTCCTGTTTACTGTTTATTTATCCGCCGGCTTCCTGTCTGCCGCCGGCTTCCTATCTGTCCGCCAGTTCCTGCAGGCTCCGGATCCCGTACCGTTCCATGGCTGCGGGAAGGGCCTCGATGATGTCTCTGCAGGCGTAGGGATCGACCAGATTCTGGGACCCTACCTGTACGGCAGAAGCTCCGGCCATCATCATCTCCAGTACGTCCCTTGCGGTCGAGATGCCGCCGCATCCGACCACCGGGATGTCTACAGCCCGGCAGATCTGCCAGACACAGCGCAGGGCGACCGGAAAGACCGCCGGGCCCGAAAAGCCGCCCATCTCTCTGGCCAGTACCGGCCTGCGGCTCTTCAGATCGATCCTCATCCCCAGCAGGGTGTTGATTGCCGTCAGTCCGTCAGCTCCCGCCGCCTCGCAGGCTCTGGCGATCTCAGTGATATCCGTTACATTCGGTGAAAGCTTGGCGATCACCGGTTTCTTCGTTACTTTGCGTACTGCGGCGATGACCTCGGCCGCTGCCCTGGGATCCGTTCCGAAGGCCATGCCCCCGCTCTTCACATTGGGGCAGGAGATGTTGACTTCCAGCCAGCCCACCTGATCGCAGTGCTCCAGTTTCTCCGCCACCAGGGCGTAGTCCTCCGGACTTCCCCCGCAGACATTGGCCATGACCTTCTTCCGGAAGACCTTGGCCAGAGCCGGCAGCTCCTCACGGACCACCGCGTCCACTCCGGGATTCTGCAGGCCGACGCTGTTGAGCATTCCCTGGCTGCAGTCAGCGATCCTTGGCGTTGGGTTGCCGAATCTGGGCTCCGGCGTCGTCCCCTTGAAACTGAAGCTTCCGAGGATATTGATATCATATAGTTCAGCGAATTCCCTTCCGTAGCCGAAGGTCCCGCTGGCCGCCAGGACCGGATTATCCAGCTGGATCCCGCAAAGGCTGGTTCTCAGGTCTGCGGCCTGTTCTGCTGCGCCCTTTACCATATGATCTCCCTCCTCTCCAGTACCGGACCGTCCTTGCAGATCCGTTTGTTTCCGTATCTGGTCTTGCAGGAGCATCCCATGCAGGCTCCGAATCCGCAGCCCATCCGCTCCTCAAAGCTCATATATCCGGGTATCCCTTCCGGAGCAGCTTGATCCACTGCCCGGAGCATGGCCTCCGGCCCGCAGGCGAAGAAACCGTCGCAGTATTCCCGTCCTTCTTCTTTTTCCAGGGCCTTCATGGCATCGGTCACGAAGCCTTTGCTTCCCATGCTCCCATCTTCGGTCATCAGGATCAGCCGTGCTCCCAGCTCTTCGAACCGGTCCCGGTAAAAGGCATCCTCCGCCCTTCGAAAGCCCAGGATGACGGTCGGACTGACCGCCCCTTCCCGGATCAGTCTGCGGCAGAGGCCGAACATGGGCGGAACGCCCGCTCCTCCGCCGATCAGCAGTGGATGGAATCCTGTTCCTGTCTCGGACAGATCATATCCGTTGCCCAGGGGCCAGAGCAGGTCCAGGGCTTCCCCGTGACTCATCCGGCTCATGGTTTCCGTACCGGTGCCAACGACCTTGTAGATGATGGACAGGACCTGCGTCTCCTCATCCCAGTCACAGATGGAGATGGGACGGCGCAGATAATGTCCCTCCAGCTTCAGGTTGATGAACTGCCCCGGCCGGACCTGTCCGAAGGCCTGCCGGACCTCCTGGTTCTGCGGCATCTGCAGGACCATTTCGTAGGTCCCTGCCGCGATCCTCTCATTTGTTATGATCGTTCCGATATCGTTTCTCATCGTTTATATACGACCTTTCCCTTGTATACTGTCATCATGCACCGGCCTCTGACTTCCCATCCCTCGAAGGGAGTGGACTGTCCCATGGTCCGGAATTCCTCCGGCCGGACGGTGTATTCCTCATCCAGATCCCAGACGCTGAAGGTCAGCTCATCGTCTGCCTCTTCTATCCCGAATCTCCTGCCTGGTCCTTCGGTCAGCAGGTCGACCAGCTTTTGCATGGGGATGATCCCCTCTCTGACCAGCCTTGTATAGAGCACCGGGAAAGCCGTTTCCAGTCCGACGATCCCGTAGGCGCTGCCGGCAAAGCCCTTAGCCTTTTCCTCGGCGCTGTGGGGAGCGTGGTCAGTTGCGATCATATCGATGGTTCCGTCGCAGACGGCCTCCAGGAGGACCTCCCGGTCTTTTTTTGTCTTGATGGGGGGATTCATCTTGAACCGGCCTTCGTCTTCGATCTCATCATCGGCGATGGTCAGGTAGTGGGGAGCCGTTTCGCAGGTCACGTCCATGCCTGCTTTTTTGGCCGACCGGATAAGGTCGATGGATTCTCTGGTCGAGACATGGCACATATGATAGGGACAGCCGGTCTGCTCCGCCAGCTCCAGATCCCTGATCAGCTGCCGGTACTCGGCCTCTCTGCTCTCCCTGGGATAGCGGGTATCCTCGCAGTGGGCGACCACGATGCTCCCGGCCGCTTTCACCCGCTCCATAGCTTCCCGCATGAGCCCGTCATCCATGACGCCGACCCCGTCATCGCTGAAAGCTGCCACATGGGGAGCCAAGGCTTCGATGTCGGATACTTCCTTTCCCTTTTCCCCGCAGGTAAGAGAGCCCAGGGGGCGGACATCGATGCAGGCGTCCCTTTCGATGATGTCGGTCTGGACCTTCAGGTGGTCCGGGCTGTCGGGAACCGGATCCAGATTGGGCATGGTCAGGACATGGGCGAAGCCGCCGGCCGCGGCCGCGAGGGTCCCTGTCTTAATGGTTTCCTTATATAAAAAACCCGGCTCTCTCAGATGAACATGTACATCTGTAAAACCGGGTAAAATGAAATATTCAATAAAACGATCATCCGCACCAAGGGGAGAACAGGCCTCCCGCAAGCTGCCTCTTGCGTCCGCTATTCCGATTGGTGTGTTCCTTCGCTCCCTCATTCGGTCCTCCATGGTCGTGTGTTTTTTGTGGCCTCGTTTTGGCCATCTTCACGATTATGCCATGGGGCAGGCGCCATGTCAAGTGATTTCCTTCGTGTCGGAAGTTTCAGATTTCGGGGCGGGGATAATGAAGCGAAAGGCCCTCGGAGCGATGGCGAAACGGACCGGTCCAGCCTTTGTGATCTCACCGTCCACGCAGAGTTTCATGGTCTCGCGGACAGGGGCTATGCGAAGGCTTTTCTCGCAGGTATAACGGATCACATCCGCCAGCCTCCCATCCGACAGATGGGTCCCCTGCTTGTATTTGGGGAAGAGCGCGGCGAAGGTCCGCCGGGGGATGTTTCTCACCAGACTGACATCAAAGAGGCCGTCGTCGGTCACGGCCCTGGGGATCCCTTTGACCCCGCCCCCGCAGAAGCAGCCGTTGGCGACAGCGATCAGAAGGAGCTTTCCCTCGTGGACGAAGCCATCCTCGTATTCCACCCGCAGGTCCGCCCCCTTCTTCTCCGCCAGCATGACCGCGACGGAAGCCAGGTAGGCCAGGTGGCCGCTCATCAGGGGCAGCTTCTTCAGCCGGGCCGTCAGGTCGACCACATTGCTGTCAAAGCCGATGTTGAACATGTTGACGCAATAGCGTGAGACGTATTCTCCGTCGCAGATCCCCTCGTAGCGGATCAGGTCCGCCGGACGGGCCTTGCCCCGGATCTGAGCGATCAGATCATCGAAATCGCCCTCGGGGAAATTACGGACGAAGTCGTTGCCGGTTCCGGACGGGATGCATCCGACTTCCGCGAATCCGAATCCTGCAGCTCCGTTGGCCACCTCGTTCAGGGTCCCGTCTCCCCCGCAGGCATAAAAGCGGAGAGTATCCGCGGTCCGGTCTGCCTCTTCCCACGCCCGGCAGCAGCTGCGGACGAACCGCTCGGCGTCTGCCGGAGCCGATGTCTCATAGACCTCATGATCGATCCCCGCCACCTGGCAGACGGCATGGATATCCCTGATCAGGTCCAACGCCTCTCCCTGGCCGGCGGCCGGGTTGATGATGAAATAATGCTTCATAACAGTGTATCCTTTGCAATAGGAGTATAAAAACGACTGCGGATCTGTTCCCAGGTCTGTTCCGCGTCCGCCAGGATCCACATCAGTTTGGCAACGGCTGTCTCCAGTGTCATGTCCCTGGCCTCAAGGAGCTGGAAGCGGTCAGCGATCCTGCGCCCGACCTCATAAGTCTCCAGATGACTTCCTTCGTAAGTGACCTGGGTGGTCATGGCCAGGACTTTTTCCTCCGGGGAGTACTTGTTCAGTTCTTCGGACAGAGTCTGCTCCAGACTTTGCGGGATCCCTCCTGCCCCGAAGCTCTCAATCACGACAGCATCGTAAAGACGAAAGATCTCAGGAAGGAGTCTGGGGTCCATCCCCGGAGTCAGCTTTAGAAGAAAAACATTCGGATTGAGCCGGGTGCTGAAGCGAACCCCGGAATCAGGCGGATTTGCCGAGCGGTCCGGCTCCTGCGCCTGATCCTGCCGCCGCGCCGGGTCCGGATTGCAGAAATCCTCATCTGTCAGATACCGGATGATCCGGCCATTGTTGATCTCCGCGATCTCCGGCAGATTGATGCTGGCGAATGCCGCGTAGCTCATGGACCGGACTTTGCGGGCCCGTGTCCCGGCGATGACCTTGCCTGCGAAGACGATCTGCACTCCCCGGGAGCGGGGATCTGCCGCATAGAGAATACTGTCCTGCAGATTGGATTTGGCATCGGTGATCTCAAAACCTATGGGTCTTTGGGCGCCGGTCAGGACGATGGGTTTGTCTGCGTTCTGAATCATGTAGGACAGGATCGCGGCCGAATACGCCATGGTATCGGTCCCATGGGTGATGACGAAGCCATCGTATTCATCGTAGCTGCGCTGGACGGCCTCCGCTATAGCTACCCAGTGGTCTGCGGTCATGTCTGTGCTGTCGATATGAAAGACCGAGCAGATCTCGATAGCGATCTCCGGTCCGATCTGGGGCAGATATGCCCGAAGCTGGTCACTTGTAATACCCGGCACCAGCCCGTCCGGTGACTGGACTGAGGCAATGGTTCCACCTGTAGTAAGGATCAGGATTTTTCTCACTTTTCTTCGTCCTCCCTGATTTTGATTCTACAGGACAGACATCCGATTTGCAAATGGTTTGGCGCAGGTGTGAATTCTTCTTAGATTTGTTCTTAGATTTTCCGGCGGCAGGGTGCGAGGCAAAAGAGGCTATGAAAAAAGCTGCCGCAATCCTTGCAGCAGCCGATTTGTATTTTGATGATGCGATACCCACCGACGATCCGGGGATTCTCCACCGGTCTCACAGATCCGGGAATTCTCCACTGGCCTTACACGCTCCGGAAGGGACAGTGGACGTGGGCGCAGATGTGGCATTCCCGGTTGCAGTTCGGCCGGCCGTCTTCGGCCAGCTCGCCTACGCCGCAGGCGCGAACGATCTTGCGGTCGTTCAGAGCCGCCTCCTCCATGATCCTCTCGCCTTCAGCCTTTGCTTTGGCTGCCCGGGCCGCTTCGGCCTCTTCTTCGGTGATCAGGCCGTAGTCCAGCTTGTACTCGGTCATATCGTAGCCCTGTTCCTCACATTCCAGGATATGCTTGATCATCTCTTCGCGGCTTGCGTCTTTCTCGGCAAGCTCCGCAGCTACACCGGCCAGGGCCGCGGGAACCTCTCCGCCGCCTGCTCCAGCTTTTGCGCTGGACGCCGATTTGATGCCCAGGGCATCCTCCTCCGGCCGCATGTCGTCGAAGTTCACGCCCAGGCTCTTCTCCAGAAGCCGGATGGCCCCTTCCCTGTGGGCCTTGGATAAAACGCCCAGGGAGGCCATGATGTAGTCGTTGTCCACCAGGACTTCGGCGTGGGAGGTCGGGAAGAGACGGGTCCCGGTCTCATCGTACTCGCAGATCCGGCCCATGATCTCCTCCCTGTGGGGGAGCCTGGTCATGGCGCCGCCGGTACCGACGATGTACTGGACCGGAGTCAGGTCCTTGCCCTCGGCGACGGAAGACCTGCCGGATGGACCGTAGATGTAACGGATCTGACCGGCGTGGCGCTCGACTGCCTTCATGCAGGCTTCCTCCGCCAGGATCTCGACCAGTTTGAATTCATCCTCTGTCTTCGGAATGGCCACATAAGTCTCCAGAGTCTTGTCCGGATCGATCCCGGCCTTCTCGCAGAGCTGGGCGAACCTCTCATCTCCGATGGACTCGATGACCTTGTAGCGGTTGACGTAGAGGCCAAGGTCGCCCTCGACGGTCCGCTTGGCCTTGGGCTCCGGGGAGATCATGATCCGGGCTACCTGATCGGATTCGTTGCAGACCGAATGGACGTCCGTGGTCGCCCCGCCGATATCCAGCACCATCAGGGGTCCGATGCAGTCGTAGAGGAGCTTGGTGCACTCCATGACCGCGCCGGGGGTCGGGATAATGGGGCCGCTTACCATGTCGCGGACATGCTCCATACCGGGAGCATTGGTGATGTGGTCCTCAAAAGC
>CAMOZS010000074.1 GCA_946631075.1 uncultured Bacillota bacterium
CCTGGACAGCTTCGCCAAGCAGCTGTTCGGAACCTCCACACGGACCAAGTTCCGCCCCCATCATTTCCCCTTTACCGAGCCCAGCGCCGAGATGGACGTCTCCTGCTTCAAGTGCGGGGGCAAAGGCTGCAGAGTCTGCAAGGGCAGCGGCTGGATCGAGATCCTGGGCTGCGGCATGGTCCATCCCAACGTACTCAAGGTCGGAGGCCTGGATACAGAGAAATATACCGGATTCGCGTTCGGTCTGGGAGTAGAGCGTGTCGCCATGCTCAAGTACGGTGTAGATGATATCAGATTGTTCTATGAGAACGATATGCGTTTCATCAATCAGTTCAAATAGACAGTCAGGAGGATAGATAACAATGTTAGTTCCAATGGAATGGTTAAATGATTATATAGACCCGGGTGTTTCCACCGATGAATTCTGTGACCGGATGATCATGTCCGGATCCAACCTGGAGACCTGCGAGGAGATGGGCACCGGCATGGAGCGTGTCGTTGTCGGCCGCATCGCCAAGATCGAGCCCCATCCGGACGCGGACAAGCTGGTAGTCTGCCAGATGGATGTGGGAGAAGAGGACCTGCTGCAGATCGTCACGGGAGCACCGAACGTATTCGAGGGAGCATATGTCCCTGTGGCCCTGCATAAGAGCCGGATCCCCGGACCCCTCCACGGCCAGCCCAAACAGGAGGGCGGGGTCAAGATCACCAAGGGCAAGCTGCGCGGGGTAGCATCCTACGGCATGCTGTGCTCCTGCAGTGAGCTGGGCTACGAGGACAAGGTCGTCCCCGTTGCTCACAAGGACGGGATCTGGATCCTGAACGATGAATATGAACCGGGCGCTGATTTCGCCGAGGCCCTGGGACTGAAGTCCGCAGTCGTCGATTTCGAGATCACTCCCAACCGTCCGGACTGCCTGGCCATGGTCGGCATGGCAAGAGAGGCTTCCGCCACCTTCGGCAAGCCCTTCAGCTATCCGGATATCGATATCAAAGAAGAAAACGGACAGGGCGAAGCCAAGGATCACGTCTCCGTAGAGATCAACAATCCGGAGAGCTGCCTCCGCTATGTGGCCAGAGTCGTCACCGACGTCAAGGTGGAGCAGTCCCCCTGGTGGCTGCAGAAGCGGCTCATGTACGCCGGCATGCGCCCCATCAACAATATCGTCGATATCACCAACTTCGTCATGCTGGAATACGGCCAGCCCATCCACGCCTTCGACATCAATCAGGTGAAGGGGGGTAGGATCATCGTAGAGAATGCCAAACCGGGTGAGAAGTTCACCACCCTGGATGAGAACGAGCGGACCCTGCAGGGGAGCATGCTCATGATCAAGGACGCGGAGCGGTCCATCGCGGTCGCCGGCGTCATGGGCGGTCTGAACTCGGAGATCGAGGAGGACACACAGACCATCATCATCGAGTCCGCCAACTTCGCCGGAGACAGCGTCCGCAGGACAGCCAAGGAGCTGGGCCTGAGGACCGAGGCTTCCTCCCGTTTCGAGAAGGGGATCGACCCCAACCTGTGCGCTGACGCGGCCGACAGAGTCTGCCGTTTGATCGAGCTGGTAGGCGCCGGCAAGGTCTGCAAAGGCAGGGTCGACGTTTATCCGAATCCTCAGGAGGCAAGGACCATCGATGTCAGAGTCAGCCGGATCAACGCTGTCCTGGGCATCGACCTTTCCAGAGAAGAGATGGTATCCATGCTCCAGAGCCTGGAGATCCGTGTGGAAGGATCCGGCGACATCATGACCGTGACCGGACCCACCGTCCGTCAGGACCTGGTCCAGGAAGAAGATTATATCGAAGAGATCGCCCGGATGTACGGCTATGACAAACTGCCGGTCACCCTGCCCAGAAGCAGCAATGAAGCCAGTGTTCCCTACGGATGGCAGCTGCGCGACCTGGTCAGAGACAGCCTTTGCGCTATGGGACTGAACGAGATCCAGACCTACTCCTTCGTCAGCCCCAGATCCGTGGACAATGTCCGGATCGCGGAGGATTCCTGGGAAAGAGCCTTCGTCCGCATCATCAATCCGCTGGGCGAGGAGAACTCCGTCATGCGGACCATCCTGACCCCCAACATGCTGGAGACCCTGGCCAGGAACTACAATCGCAAGATCGAGAAGGCCAAGGCTTTCGAGATCGGCAACACCTTCATGGCAAGCGAACTGAATCGGGATCATCTGCCCGATGAGGAATATTCCCTCTGCATCGGTATGTACGGCAAGGGCGAGGACTTCTTCAGCCTCAAGGGCGTCGTCTGCGAGCTGCTGGCCATCCTGGGGATCCGGGAGCCCATCTTCACCGCAGAGTCGGAATACGGCCCCTACCATCCCGGCCGCTGCGCCCGGATCAGTGTCGAGGCTTCCGCTGAGATGAAGGCTGTGGGAGTCGATACCGAAGAACTGGGCATCATGGGCGAGATCCATCCGGACGTTGCCGAGAAATACGGCATGAAGGGTGAGCGGATCTACTGCTGCGAGATCATGTGCGGAGCCCTGGAGCGCAAGGCCAATACAGAGATCGTCTACACCCCGCTGCCCAAGTTCCCGTCCACGGCGAGAGACATCGCCCTCCTGGTGGATGAGGATATGGAAGTCGGCCGGATCGAGGCGGTGATCAGGGAATTCGGCGGCAGTATCCTGGAGGATGTCCGCCTGTTCGACGTCTACCGGGGCCAGCAGGTCGACGAGGGCAAGAAGAGCGTTGCCTTCTCGCTGATCTACCGGGATAAGGATAAGACCCTGACAGATGAGGAAGTCACAGAGGTGCACAGCGGTGTTCTGGATGCACTCAAAGATAAGCTGAATGCGGTTTTGAGAGAAATGTAGGAGAGGTTCCATGGAAACAAACAAGGTAAAAGTGAAAATCTACGGACAGGAGTACACCATTGCCGGTGACATGTCAAAAGAAGAGATCATTCAGGTTGCTGCGCACGTTGACATGAAGATGCAGGAGATCGCTGAGGCGGCAAGAGCCGCGGGCGCGGTCCCGGCCAACATCGCCATCCTTTCGGCGATCAATATCGCCAGTGAATACTTCAAGACACTGGATGATATGGAGGAGATCAAGAGGCTGAACATCCAGCTGGAGAAGGATGCCCAGCACTACGTGCAGCTGTGGGACGAGGCCAAGAAGAGCTATTCCGACTACAAGGAAGAGACCCTGCAGATGCAGCAGCAGAAGGAAGACCTGATGGAGGGGATCCGTCAGAGAGACAATGAGATCCTCCGCCTCAAGGAATCTGTGGAATCGGCCAAAGAGCAGGCTCAGTCCGGCATGGAGGAAGTCGTTTCCGAGATCGAGAACAAATGCAGAGAACTGGAGAACAGCTTCTTTGACCTTCAGATGGAGAACCTCCAGCTGAAGAAGGAACTGGAAAAATACAAGAACAGCAATCAGTAAGGTTACATGAGAAACAAAACATATCAGGTTCTCGAATATGGCAAGATCATTCAGATGCTGAAGGAGCAGGCAGGTTCTGAGATGACCAGGCAGGTCATCTCAGAACTTGCTCCTGTTTTTGATGCCCGCGATATTCGGGACCGGCAGCAGGAGACAACGGAGGCGGTCCGCCTGATCCAGGCCAAGGGACCCCTTCCCATCGGCGGATTTTATGATATAGAGACGATCGTGTCGTTCGCGTGCAAGGGCGGAGTACTGACTCAGGCCCAGCTTTTGCGTGTCCTCTATAACATGAAGACGGTGCAGAACGTCCTGAACTTCCTGCGGGGACAGGACGTGCCCAGCCTTCCCCTGATCGAGCAGATCGCGGAGGTCCTGGTGGCCCATAAGTCCCTGGCTGAGGAGATCGACCGCTGCATCCTGTCCGAGGACGAGATGGCGGACAACGCCAGCCCCGAGCTTCGGACCATACGCAGGTCCATCGTCCGGCAGAACGAGTCCCTCAAGGCCAGGATGAACCAGATCCTGAACACGGCCCAGCACCAGAGCCTGCTTCAGGACGCCATCATCACCATGCGAAACGGCCGCTATGTCATCCCGGTCAAGCAGGAGCACAAGGCGGCGGTGCCGGGGATCATCCACGACCAGAGCGGCAGCGGGGCGACCCTGTTCATCGAGCCCCAGGCCATCGTCAATATGAACAATGAGCTCCGTCAGCTGCAGCTGGACGAGCAGGCGGAGATCCAGCGGATCCTGACCGCATTTTCCGAGGCGGTGGCGGAGCACCACCACGATCTGAACAACAACCAGAAATTGCTCTGTCATCTGGACCTCTTCATGGCCAAGGGCAAACTGTCCCTGCAGATGAACGGGGAGGAGCCGGAGATCGCCGATGACGGCATATTGCTTTTGCGGCAGGCGGCCCATCCCCTGATCGATCCTAAGAAGGTGGTCCCGGTCAACATCTCCATCGGGGACGGCTACCGGACCCTGGTGGTCACCGGCCCCAATACCGGAGGCAAGACGGTCACCCTGAAGACGGCTGGACTGCTGAGCCTGATGGCCCAGACCGGCCTCCATATACCGGCGGCGCCGGGGAGCCGGGTGCCGGTATTCCGCAAGGTCTTCGCCGACATCGGCGATGAGCAGAGCATCGAGCAGAGCCTTTCGACCTTCTCCTCCCACATGGCCAATCTGGTCAGCATCATGGAGGAGGCGGACGAGCAAAGTCTGGTCCTGCTGGATGAGCTTGGCGCGGGTACCGACCCCACGGAGGGAGCGGCCCTGGCCATTGCCATACTGGAGGAGCTGGGACGAAAAGGGGCCTGCATCATGGCCACCACCCATTACACGGAACTGAAGAAATACGCTATCCAGGAGGAGGGAGTCCAGAACGCGTCCATGGAATTCGACGTGGAGACCCTCCGTCCGACCTATAAACTGACCATCGGACTTCCGGGCAAGTCCAACGCCTTTGAGATCGCTTCCAAGCTGGGTCTTTCGCCGGCTCTGACCGACCGGGCCCGCCAGCTTTTGGAAGGGGGCGACATCGCCTTCGAGGACGTGATCAGTTCTCTGGAGGAGGACCGCAAGAAGATCGAGGCGGAGAAACAGGAGCAGATCCGGATGACCGAGGAGATCCGGGCCAGACAGGAAGCTCTGGAGCGGGAGGAGAAGAAGCTGAAGGAGCGCCGGGAGAAGGCTCTGGCCGAGGCCAAGGAAGAGGCCAGGGACATCGTCCGGGAGGCCAGGGAAGTCTCCGATGAGATCCGGGCCGAGCTCAAAGAGCTGGCCAAGCTGGACAGCCTGGGCGAGAGGAACAAACGCTACGACGCCAGCCGGCGAAGGCTGAGAGAGCTGGAGAAAAAGAACCGGGCAACCATCCAGAGGGAGGAGAACACCAAGCCGGTGGATCCTTCGACTCTGAAGATCGGCGACCGGGTCAAGGTCCTTACCATTGGACAGAACGGAGAGCTGATCTCCCTGCCGGACGAGAGGGGAGAGATGCAGGTCCAGGTGGGCATCATGAAGGTGGGAGCCCATATCGACGACATCATGCTGATCGACCAGAGACGGCCCAAACCCAGGGCCCGGTCCGGCCGCCACGGGCAGATGTACCATCAGAAGGCCAAGATGGTGGCAACTTCTGTGGATGTCCGCGGAAAAAACCTTGACGATGCCGTTATGGATGTGGAAAAATATATAGATGACGCCTTTTTGGGAGGCCTGCCTGAAGTGACCATCATCCACGGCAGGGGCGAGGGGATCCTGAGCAAGGGGATCCGGGCCCGGCTGCGGCAGAACAGGAATGTCAAAGAGTACCGCCGGGGAGCCATGGGCGAAGGCGGCGACGGCGTCACCGTCGTGAAATTAAAGGTTTAAGGATTATAATATTGAGGAATACAGACGAAGGAGAAAGAGCATGATCAATTACACAGAAAAAATCGCAGAACTTCTGGCACCGCATATCGAAGGTCTGGACGCCGCAGAGATCAGAGAAATGATCGAGACGCCGGCGGACTCTTCCATGGGAGACTACGCGCTTCCCTGTTTCAAACTGGCAAGAGTGCTGCGCAAGGCGCCGCCGATGATCGCCAAGGGCATCGCGGAGGCGATCGCGGATGAGCCCCTGTTCGCTAAAGTCGAGCAGGTGAACGCCTATGTGAACATGTTCCTGGCCAGAGAAGCCTTCGCGGGCGAGGTCATCTCCGAAGTCATCGCCAAAGACGCCGACTACGGCAGGAGCGATATCGGCCAGAACCGGAAGGTGATCGTGGAGTACTCATCTCCCAACATCGCCAAGCCCTTCCATATCGGCCACATCCGCAGCACCGTTATCGGAAACTCTATTGCCAACATCTATGACTTCCTGGGATACGACATCTTCCGGATCAACCACCTGGGCGACTACGGGACCCAGTTCGGCAAGATGATCGTGGCCTACCGCAAGTGGGGCAACAGGGAAGATGTCATCAATGAGCCCATCAAGACCCTGCTGGAGTACTACAAGAAGTTCCACATCGAGGCGGAGAAGGATCCGTCCCTGGAGGACGAGGCCAGAGCTACCTTCACCAAGCTGGAGCACGGCGAGAAGGAAGAGGTTGAGCTGTGGCAGTGGTTCCGGGATGAGTCTCTGAAGGAGTTCAACCGGGTCTACGACATGCTGGGGATCAGCTTCGATTCCTACAACGGAGAGAGCTTTTATTCCGATAAGATGCCCCGCTTCGTCAAGGAGCTGGAGGACAAGGGCCTTCTGGAAGAGGACGAGGGAGCACAGATCGTCCGCCTGGATGACTACAATCTGCCGGTGGCTCTGATCACCAAGTCCGATGGTTCCACCCTGTACATCACCAGGGACATCGCGGCGGCCGTATACCGCAAGGAGACCTATGATTTCTACAAGAACATCTACGTGGTCGCATCCCAGCAGAACCTGCACTTCCAGCAGTGGATCCAGATCCTGGAGATGATGGGATACGAATGGGCCCGCGACTGCGTCCACGTTCCCTTCGGTCTGGTCAGCATGGAGGAAGGTACCATGTCCACCAGAGAGGGCAGGGTCATCTTCCTGGAAGACGTCCTGAACCGGGCGGTCGATCAGACAAGAGAGATCATCAAAGAAAAGAATGTCAATACAGAGAACATCGAGGAGACAGCGGCTGCCGTCGGTATCGGCGCGGTCATCTTCAATGAGCTGTCCAACTACCGGATCAAGGACTATGTCTTCTCCTGGGAGCACGTGCTCAACTTCGAAGGCGAGACCGGTCCCTACGTCCAGTACACCCACGCCAGAGCCTGCAGCATCCTCCGCAACGCGGGAGAGGATATCGTCGCTAAAGCAAAGGCTGGCTTCGACCCGTCCTACATCACCGGCGACAGCGCCCACGAGCTGGTCACCCTGCTCTATGAGATGCCGGCAGTGATCCAGGAAGCGGGCGAGAAGTACGAGCCCTCTGTCGTGACCCGGCATATCGTCGATATCGCCCAGGCCTACAACCGCTTCTATCACGATGAGCACATCCTGGTAGACAACGAGGACGAGAAGGTCGCCAAGGTCGCCCTGGTCATGGCAACCAGAGCCGCCATCAGAAACGGCCTGGCCCTGCTGGGAATGAAAGCCCCGGAGAAAATGTAGGCCGCGAAGCTCTGCGAAGCAGAGCATATAATACGCGGCCGTACGGTCGTAAGGATTGCCCGAGCCGCGCGAGGGAGGATGCCTTACGACATTGCGAGAAAGAAGCGGGCAGGGCCCGCTCTGGCGAGCAATTTACATATTGCGAGCGGCGCTGCGAAGAAAAACTTTTTGATGTAAACGGAGGACGCATTTGCGGTACGAAGGCAATATATTCCGGCCGCCCAGTGAGGCCTACAGCCTCCTGGTCCAGGTCACCATCGGATGTACACACAACAAGTGCA
>CAMOZS010000075.1 GCA_946631075.1 uncultured Bacillota bacterium
GCGAACGGGTGGTATGGCAGTATGGCTCGCCAAAAAAAGGAGCTTAAAACGGCAATGAGAGGCTGTCCCTTTTCGCCGCGTCAGCGCTGGATATGATAGATCCCTCTGGGAAGGGAAGGGTCCACTGCGTAGCGGATCTGAAGATGGGGGTATTTGCCGGCGAAATATTTCTTGTTGGCGCCGCCGTGGCCAATCATATTGGAGAAGGATTCCCCGCAGGAGGTGAAAGTGAGCCGAACGGGCGCGCAATCCTCGCCGGATGGCAGGGCGCTTCCCGCGGCGCTTTCGCCGAGCAGGGCTTGCAGCTGGTCCTCCAGATCCTCCCGCGCAAGTTCTCCCTCGACCAGCTGGCGAAAAGCCGGGTGGAAGGAGTGGCCGCGGGTCTGGCTGTTTTCGGAGGTTTCCGAGATCAGGTCGGTGCTTTTGAGACCGACCCGGAGGATGGTGATGCCGGCCCGGTCCAGGATCCGGTACATCTCCTTGGTGATGGCGACCGCTTCCTCAGTGGTCAGGGGCTGGTAGAGGCCGGCAGCGTACTGGCGGGCAAGCTCCGTATCTTCCAGGACGACCGTTGGGTAGAGACGGGCCAGGGAGGGACCGATCTGCACCGTCTTTCGGGCGGAGTCTACGCATTTCTCAAGGCTGTCGCCGGGAAGGCCGATCATCAGCTGGATGCCAAGCTCGAAACCGTAGCTTTTGATCAGATCGCAGGCACGGTAAACATCCTCCACGGTATGGCCCCGGCGGGAGGCGGTCAGGACATCAGGATCAAAGGACTGGACGCCCAGTTCGATGATGTCGACGCCGAAGGCCCGCAGCTGGTCCAGGATGGGGACATCGATGTAGTCGGGACGGGTGGAGAGGTGGATCTTGTCGATCTTACCCCGGTCTTTGTACTCTTTTGCCACAGCAAGAAAGGCGGCCTGTTCCTCCATGGGAAGGCCGGTGAAACTGCCGCCGTAAAAGGCGGCTTCGATCGTCTCAAGGCCGCGGCCGGGCCCGTCCAGCCTTTGCATGGTGGAGAGCCACTGGTCCAGGATCTGCCGGACGTCTTCCGGGCTGACATCATCGGTCCGGGCCGTGATCGCCTTCTGGTTGCAGAAGACGCAGGAGTGGCCGCAGCCCCGGTGGGGTATGAAGATGGGGATGATCGCGTGTTTTTTCATATTTAACATTGTAGCACAATTGATTCCCAGCCTGTGGTAAAATATATGGAACAGCGACAGTCGAGCATCCGGAGAGTAAAAGAGATAGGACATGAGTATCAGACACAATGCCTTTACAAAAGCAGTCAGCACCCGCCGAAGAGGACGCAGGAGAAAGCGGCTTTTGCTGCCGGTCATCCTGGTGGGCGTCTGCGTTCTGGGGATCGGCCTGATGACGGTCTACTATTATTCCGAACAGACCTATCTGGTCCTGAACGGGGACAAGGAGGTCAGCGTGGGACTGCAGGGGATCTACAGCGATCCCGGCGTGACAGCCAAAAGCTGGGGAAGGGATGTGTCCGACCAGGCAGAGGTCAGCGGCCTTCCCGACACCAAGACTCCGGGTGAGTATGTCGTTACCTATACTTCGGGGGACCTGCATGTGGAGCGGACGGTTACAGTTCTGGATCACATGGTGCCCCGTCTTGAGCTGAAAGGGGACAAGACCGTCACCTTGAAGCTGGGGGAGGCCTATGAGGAGGCCGGTTTTGAGGCGGAGGATGACAGCGGGACCGATCTGACGGACCAGGTCAAAGTATCCGATCAGAAGTTTGACCGGGCGGGGACCTTCAGGATCCGCTACACGGTCAGCGACAGTGAGGGCCGGACCACCCGGCTTTCACGGAAAGTGGTCATCGAGCCCAATACGGAATACGAAACACCCGGCCTGCCCATCTGCATGTACCACTATGTCTATGATGAGAACGATCCCCCCGATGATGTCAACGCCCGCTACAAGAACTACATCAGCAAGCAGGATCTGATCGAGGAGATGAACTGGCTGAACGAGGAGGGTTACTACTACCCGACCTGGGAGGAGGTCCGGGATTACGTGGACGGAAAGCTCCTGCTTCCGCAGAAGAGCATCGTCCTCACTTTTGATGACGGTGAGTACGCTACCCTGGATCAGCTGATCCCCATCGTGGAGGAGACCCATGTGCCGGTCACCAGTTTCCTGATCACGGAGCACGCCGGAGAGTCCAAGGCGAAGAAGTACAAGAGCGAGTATTTCCGGTTTGAATCCCATACCCACGGCCTCCATCATGCCGGGGGAGCAGCCGGATACAGGGGCATGCTCCCGGTGGTCGACTTTGAGACAGGCCTGGCGGATCTGAAGAAATCCATCGAGATCTGCGGAAGCGGCCTGGCCATAGCCTATCCCTACGGCGATTTCAATGAGAATGTCCGGACCATCACCGAGGCGGCGGGTTTTCTGGTCGGCGTGACTACCCAGTTCGGCAACGCCCGGCCTGGCATGGATCCCCTGGCCCTGCCCAGGGTACGCATGTGGCAGGACCAGACTCTGGATTATTTCCAGAGGAACGTGGCCCCGCCGGACACCCTGCAGACGAATGAAACGACTCAGACGACCCAGACGACGGGGCAGTAGGCGGGATGAGAAGGACTCCGCGGAAGGGTTTGGTCTTTTATCCGATGCGGCTTTGTGGTAGAATAGCTCCATGGTTCACATCGGAAACAGCTGGGATGACAAGCTTAGCGGAGAATTTGATAAAGATTACTACCTGCAGCTGCGGGAGTTTCTCAAGGAAGAGTACAGCAGCCGGACCGTATATCCAGACATGTACGATATTTTCAATGCGCTGAAGTACACGCCCTACGAGGATGTCCGGGCGGTGATCCTGGGACAGGATCCCTATCACGAACCGGGCCAGGCTCACGGGCTGTGTTTTTCTGTGCAGAAAGGTGTGGAGATCCCCCCGTCCCTGATGAACATCTACCGGGAACTCGAGGCTGATCTGGGGATCAAACCGCCGCGTCACGGCTGCCTGGAGAGCTGGGCGAAAAACGGGGTGCTGCTGCTCAATACGGTCCTGACGGTCCGGGAGCACGCTGCTCATTCCCATAAGGGCAAAGGCTGGGAAGTCTTCACTGATCATGTGATCCGGCTCCTGAATGAGCGGCCTGAGCCCATGGTCTTCATCCTGTGGGGAAGGCCCGCGGGAAGGAAGGCGGACCTGATCACATCCCCCCAGCACGAGATCATCACTGGGGCCCATCCCAGTCCTCTGTCTGCTTACAAGGGATTCTTCGGCGGCCGGTATTTTTCCAGGACCAACGATTTCCTGGTCCGGTCGGGGAGCCGGCCCATCGACTGGAGGATCCCGGAATGAAACTGCTTCTGATCTACTGGGCTTTTCTGGTCGGCGGATATATCGCAGGGGGCAGGCTCCGGGCCGGCGGCAGGCATCCCAAAGCGCTGGGCTCTTTCATGATGGTTACCGTCTACGGCCTGTGTTTTTTTATGGGCATGCGGATGGGAGTGAACGAACAGGTCACCTCCAATCTTGGGAAGATCGGCCTGGAGGCTCTGCTGATCACCCTGCTTTGCATTGCCGGGAGCATGCTGGCCATGTTCGGCCTGAGGAAGATCCTGGGGATGGACCGGTACGGGAACCTGATCCGGCAAAGCCGGCGGGGACTGAAGGAGCCGGGCAGACGGGAAAAGAAAGAAGCCGGAGGCGAAGAAGCAGGAAGCCGGGCAGGAGGGGAAGCCGCCTTTGCTGCGGAAGGCGATGAGGGCCTTGATATCAAGAGCACCATCATCCTGCTCTCGGTCGTAGTCATCGGAATGCTGATCGGGGCTCTGGCCCTGGTGCGCCGGGGACCGGATTTCCTTGAATGGTTCGACGGCAGCTCCAACCTGGCCATGATCATCCTGCTCTGTATTCTGATGAGCCTGGTCGGCCTTGATATGGCCCTGTCCGGTGATGTCATCCGGAATCTGCGGCAGGCAGGCTTCCGGGTCCTGCTCTTTCCGGTCGCTTCCATGATCGGGACCATGGCCCTGGGAATCTGCGGCTGCCTGCTTCTGGGCTTCAGCCTGCGGGAGAGCACGGCCATCCCTATCGGCTTCGGCTGGTACAGCTACGCGCCCATCGTGATCGCCGGAGCAGGCCAGCAGTATATCGTAGCCAGCGCGGTCTCCTTCATGCACAATGTGATCCGGGAGGTCACAGGGATCATCATGATCCCGGTAGCGGCCAGGAAGTTCGGCTACCTGGAGGCGGCCTCCATTCCAGGGATCGCGGCCATGGATGTCTGCATCCCGATCGTAAGCCGCAGCTGCCGTTCGGATACCGTCATCTATTCCTTTGCCATCGGCCTGATCATGTGCGTGGTCACATCGGTCGGCGTGCCCCTGGCCATGGGAGTGTAAGAACCAGCTTTTGCAAAAAAATACAGGAGTATAAAAGATAAATGAGCGAGAAAAAGAAAATCATCAACATTGCAGTCATTGCCCACGTCGATGCCGGCAAGTCCACCCTGGTCGACGCCTTCCTGAATCAGAGCGGGGTATTCCGCGAGAATCAGCAGGTGGTCGACTGCGTCATGGACAGCGACGATATCGAGCGTGAGCGGGGCATCACCATCTATTCCAAGAACTGCTCCGTCATGCACGGGGACGTGAAGATCAACATCGTGGATACGCCGGGACACGCGGATTTTTCCTCGGAGGTCGAGCGGATCATCAAGACCGTCGACACCGTCATCCTCCTGGTGGATTCCAGCGAAGGACCCATGCCCCAGACCAGGTTCGTCCTGAAGAAGTCCCTGGAGCAGGGGCTCAATCCCATCCTGCTGATCAACAAGATCGACAAGAAGGACGCCCGGATCGACGAGGTCGTGGATGAGGTCTACGAGCTCTTCATGGATCTGGACGCCAGCGATGAGCAGCTGGATTTCCCCATCCTTTACGGGATCGCCCGGCAGGGCATCGTGGTCCGCGACCCATCCGAAGTGGAAGGCATGACCGTCGAGAGCGGGGCAGGCCAGGTGGACAATGAAGGCAATCCCATGAAGATCAAGAAGTCGGCCAAGGGCATGAACGGACTGGACATCACACCCCTGTTCGAGACCATCATCGAGCACTGCCAGCCCTATCCGGACCGGAATGAAGAACCTCTGCAGCTGCAGATCTCGGCTCTGGCCTACGATGACTATATCGGCCGTCTGGGCATCGGCAGGATCACCAAGGGTATCCTCAGGGAGGCCAGCACGGTCACTGTCGCCGGAGAAGGCGGCGGGACCAAGGAGAGAAAGATCAATCAGGTCTTCGTATACCGGGGCCTGAAGCGGGTGCCGACCGAGCAGGCGGAGTCGGGCGATATCGTCGTCGTCTCCGGCATTTCGGACATCTCCATCGGAGAGACCATCTGCGCCCAGGGTCAGGCGGATCCCCTGCCCATGATCTCCATCGAAGAGCCGACCCTGTCCATGTATTTCATGGTCAACAAATCCCCCTTCGCGGGCAAGGTGGGCAAGTTCGTCACCTCCCGTCACATCCGGGAGAGGCTGAAGAAGGAGCTGGAAGTCAATGTGGGACTTCGGGTCGAGGAGACGGATTCCACCGACAGCTTCAAGGTATCCGGAAGAGGCGAGCTCCATCTTTCCATCCTGATCGAGAACATGCGGCGGGAAGGCTATGAGCTGGCTGTTTCCAAGCCGGAGGTCATCATGAGAAAAGATGAAAACGGGCATCTCCTTGAGCCGATCGAGGAGGTCGTGATCGATGTGCCGGATGAATACTCGGGATCGGTCATCTCCAAGCTGAACATCCGCAAGGGCATGATGCAGCAGATGAAGAGCGAGAACGGATACACCAGACTGGAATACCTGGCGCCGACCAGAGGCCTGCTGGGCTACCGGAGCGAGTTCATCAATGATACGAGAGGCGAGGGGACCATGGTCCGCCGCTTCGAGAAGTTCGATGAGTTTGCCGGCGAGATCCCCCAGAGGATCAACGGCGTAGCCATCGCCCAAGAAGAAGGGGTCACCACTCCCTATGCCATCTTCAATATCGCCGAGCGGGTCCAGATGTTCGTGGAGCCGGGAACCCATGTCTATGAGGGTATGATCGTCGGGATGAATGCCCGCAGTGATGACATGGTGGTCAACCCCTGCAAGGCCAAGAAGGCGACTAACATGCGGGCGGCCGGAAGCGATGAGAACATCAAGCTGGCCCCGGCCAGGGTCTTTACTCTGGAAGAAGCCCTGGAATTCATCGATGATGACGAGCTGGTGGAGATCGTTCCAGACGACATTCGTCTGAGAAAGAAGATCCTCAGCGAGCTGGACCGCAGAAGGGATGCAAGGAGATCGAGAAATGGATAATCTGGAGAATGTAGAAGGCCTGGAACTGGAAGACGTAGATAATGAATTCTCCCTGTTCGGACTGCTGGTCGAAGAGCCCTGGGCGACGATCATCAAGCTGGCCCTGATCATCCTGATCGGGATCATCGCCATCAAGATCATACTGACCATAGTCCGTCACCTGATGAAAAAGGACAATCACCTCGACGATATGCTCAACACCTTCGTGGTGAATGTGACCCGGACGGCCTGCATCATCATCCTGATCGCCATTTGCCTTGATACGATCGGGGTGAGCATGGGGACCATCGTTGCCGTGCTGGGAGCCGCGGGCGCAGCTATCGCTCTGGCCCTGAAGGATTCCCTGTCCAACATCGCCGGCGGAATCATGATCATCAT
The DNA here is from genome assembly GCA_946631075.1 of uncultured Bacillota bacterium. Classification (GTDB taxonomy): domain Bacteria; phylum Bacillota; class Clostridia; order Peptostreptococcales; family Anaerovoracaceae; genus Lentihominibacter. The sequence continues at coordinate 6,717 of CAMOZS010000075.1, forward strand.
CAACCAGCCCTTTAAGAAGGGCGACCTGATCAATGTGGGGGAATACCGGGGAAGGGTCCAGGAGATCGACCTTTTTCTGACCACCCTGCGCACCCTGAATTACCAGATCATCACTGTGCCCAACGGCCTGATCAACACATCGATCCTGGTCAACGAGAGCAGGGAGTCCATCCGTCGGGTCGATCTGGAGTTCGACATCAGCTACGAAAGCGATGTGGAAAGGGCCAAGGAAGTCCTGAAGCAGGTCTGCGCTTCAGCAGATCTGGTCCTGGACGATCCGGCTCCGAGCATCGGCGTGCGCCGCAATGATGACAGCGCCATCGTCCTTGAGCTTCTGGCCTGGTGCCAGACGGAGGATTACTTCAAGACCGGCTACTACCTGAACGAGAAGGTCAAGCCGGCCTTCGACGAGGCCGGGATCACCATCCCATATCCACATATGGAGGTGACAGTGAAACAGGATCAGATAAATACAGACTGAATGAATGCAGACAGGTCCGGCTTGATATCGGAGCCGGACTCACTGCCGCGCTCGTAATACAGGATCCGTCCGCCAAGGGAAAGAACCCGGCGGCGGATCTCTTTGTTTTTTTCCAGGAGAGTCCAGCCTTTGTCCGAGGGGTACTGGCGCTCAAGCCGGCGTGCACCGTCCGCCAGTTTCATGACACCGAGGCAAGGAAGGCCGGATGAGAGGACCTCATCCAGGGCCTGACAGAAGGGCCCGCACAGAAGCTCGGAGCCGCCGATCTCATCGAGGAGGATGAGGGGGCTGTCCAGTGAAGACCTGAGCAGGGATACGCCAACAGTATCGAATACGGACTGGTCGGTGATCACCCGGCCGTCCTCGCAGAACCATTTGAAGATGCCGCAGTCCGCAGCGAAAGGGAGGGGCGAGCCCGGAGCGGCAATATAATCCTCAGCCGGGGCCGCGGGCGGTGTGACAGCGGCCGGACCCAGGCGAAATCCCCGGGTAGAACCCCCAGCATCGATCAGCCGCTGACTGCTGAAGCCGCCGCAGCCGGACAGATGGTCTCCGAGAAGAGTTCGGATCAGTGTTGACTTGCCCGTCTGGACCGGGCCTTCGAGAAAGAGAATTTTTTTCATCAT
>CAMOZS010000076.1 GCA_946631075.1 uncultured Bacillota bacterium
ACGGTATCGGCGATCCCCTGGTCGGTCATGATGGTGGCCGGGTTGGAGTTGACCAAAATGGTCTCGATGCCTTCCTCCCGGATGGCCTTGCAGGCCTGGGTCCCGGAGTAGTCGAACTCTGCTGCCTGTCCGATGATGATCGGCCCGGAGCCGATGATCAGGATCTTCTTCAATGATGGTTTCTTAGGCATTACCGCTCACCCCCTTCGCTGTCTTCTTTTGCCTGCTTCATCCGGTCGATGAACCGGTCGAAAAGATAGGAATTGTCCTGAGGTCCGGGCGAGGCTTCCGGATGGAACTGGACCGAGAAGATGGGATAATCCCGGTGCTCCATGCCTTCGACGGTGCCGTCGTTCAGGTTCAGGTGGGTGATCTCCATTCCTTTGAGGATGATGCTCTCATACTGGACCGCGTAGCCGTGGTTCTGAGAGGTGATGTAGGACCGCTTGGTATTCTTATCGTAGACTCCGTGGTTTCCTCCCCGGTGTCCGTATTTCATCTTGTATGTCCTGCCGCCAAGGGCGATGGCCAGGATCTGGTGTCCCATGCAGATCCCGAACATGGGGATCTCGGACAGGCGGATCAGCTTTTTCACTTCCTCGACAGCCTCGGTGGCCTCCTCTGGATCTCCGGGCCCGTTGGTCAGAAAGATCCCGTCCGGCTTTCCTGCCAGGATCTCCTCGGCCCTGGTCCCGTAGGGGTAGATGGTCAGCCTGCAGTTCCTCCGGCGCAGGCAGTTCAGTATATTGGCTTTCACGCCGAAATCAAGGACCGCCACATCCAAAGGCTGGCCCTCTCCTTCCGCCTCCAGGACGGTCTTCTCTTTGACGGCGACCTCCTTCATCCAGTCGCCTCTAAGCTGCCCTTCTTCGCAAAGTCTGCGGGCCTCGCTGATGGAGATCCCTTCCGTGCTGATCAGGGCTTTGATGGTCCCGTTGGTCCGGATCTTCTTGGTGATCTGTCTGGTGTCGACCCCGCAGATGCCCGGGACCTGCTGCTCCTGCAGCCACTGGTCCATGGTCTTGATGCTCCTGGCGTTGGAGGGGGCCTGGCAAAGGTCCTTGATGACCAGGCCGAAGGCGTGGATCTTCTCGGACTCGTTGTCCTCGGCGCTGATCCCGTAGTTTCCGATCAGCGGATAGGTCATGTTGATGATCTGTCCTTTGTAGGAGGGGTCGGTCAGGATCTCCTGGTATCCGGTCATGGACGTATTGAATACCAGTTCGCCCACGGCGGTGCCGCGGAAGCCGAATCCCTTGCCCCGAAATACACTGCCGTCCTCAAGGATAAGCAGCGCTTCTTTGCTGTCATTCATTGCTTGATGCTCCTCTGTTCACTCTATATACATAAAAACACGAGCAGACTGGTCCGCTCGTGTTTAATAATACATCATATTAAATATTTATACAACCTGTTTGGGCATCTTTTTGCCCCCGGCCGCCGGTTTTTTTACTGATGCTCCTTCTCTGTATCTACGTTGATGTAGACTGAAGACGCGGAAGCGATGACCTTGCCGGTCTTCTTGGAGGTCGCCTCAGCGGTCAGATGAGTCAGCCGCCGTCCGATGGAGGTGACCTTGGCCTTGACCACCAGGGTATCTCCCTCTCTTGCCGGGCGGATATAGTTTACGTTCAGGCTGACAGTCGGCGCGAAGTTCTCGCCAATGTAAAATCTGGCCAGTGCCGCCACGGTCAGGTCGAATGCTGTGCAGATGATGCCGCCGTGAAGCTGACCGACCCGGTTGGTCTGCCACTTCTCCACCGGAAACTCGAATACGAGGCTCTGATCATCAAAAGAGCATCCGCCCGCGGAGCAGCGCATCATGCCGTTGATCTGCTCTTCCTGTTCGATATTGTTCTGATATAACGTTTTCTCTACGTGGGCCTCCATCAGCATCTGGCCCTCGTCACTCTCCATTGATTTCCAACCGATCATATTCTACCTCCTCTGTTTATTCTGGTGCTATTCAGCTGCTTCAAGTGCTTTACAGCCTTTGATGTAATAACTTTCACGTTCATTTTCGGGAACCATGTTCCCCCCGGTCGCCCAAACGATATGGACCGAGTTCTCATCGGGCGCGGGGCAGTCCGCCTCTCCGCCGCAGATGTGTTTCAGGCCTTCGAAGCCGGCGCAGGCGGATGGCTCGATGAAAAGATCCTCTGTATCCTCCAGCATGGCCAGGATGGGATAGAGTCTGCTGTCGTTTACGGTGAAGCATCCGCAAAGTCTGGTCTGCATGGCGTCAGCCACCAGGGCCGATGCTCTGCCTACCGCAAGTCCGTCCGCTTCGGTGATGCCGTCGATGCCGATATCCTTGACGGAGATCCGGTTATGCAAACCGCTGGCAAGTCCCAGCATCATGCAGGGAGCATGAGTGGGTTCTGCAAAATAGCAGTAGGCCTTATCTCCGAAATATTCCTTGATCCCGTAGGTCACCCCTCCCGGTGCTCCGCCGACGCCGCAAGGCAGATAGACGTAGAGCCTGTGCTCCTCATCTATGGTCACGCCCCTGGCCTCAAGCTGCTGTTTCAGCCGCTTGCCGGCTACGGAGTATCCCGCGAAAAGATCCAGGGAGTTCTCATCGTCCACGAAGTGGCAATTGGGGTCGGCTTCCGCCTCCCTTCTTCCCTGGGCTACCGCCGCTTCATAGTCGTCCGGATATTCCTTCACGATGACGCCCTTGCTGCGGAGCATGTCCTTCTTCCACTGGCGGGCATCCGCCGACATATGGACGGTCACCTGGAATCCCAGCTTGGCGCTCATGATCCCGATGGAAAGTCCCAAGTTTCCTGTAGATCCGACGGCTACGCTGTAGCGGCCGAACAGTTCCCGGAACCTGGGCTCAGCCAGGATGCTGTAGTCATCCTCTTCGCTGAGCATGCCGTTATCCATGGCCACCTTCTCGGCGAACTTGAGCACCTCGTAAATGCCTCCCCTGGCCTTGACCGATCCTGAGATCGGAAGATGGCTGTCACACTTGAGGAAGAGTCTCCCCTGGATCCGAACCGGATCCAGGACTCCGCCGGTATCCGCTGCCAGAGCTTCCTTCATATCGGGGATCTCGGTCAGGTCCGATTCGATGATGCCGTCCAGGACTTCCGGATAGACCTTCTCGATGAAGGGGGCGAAACGGATCAGTCTGGCCTCCGCCTCGTCGATATCGACCAGCTTCTGATCTGCCTGGCCGGATGGTTGGTCCGCCTGGCCGGCTGGTTGCTCTACCTGGCCGGATCCGCCGCAGGCACAGCCTTTGCAGGCGCAGTCCGGATTATTCCAGAAGACTTCCCTGCAGGCCGCGATGTCTTCGATGACCGGATTCCCTTTCTTCAGTTCTTCTATGTTCATGTCTTCTTCCCTTTTTAGAAGAAAATCGACGGGATCAGCGTAACCGCTACCGCAACGCAGAGCAGGACGATAACGACCCTGACGAACCAGACGAAAGCTGGTGAACGTCCGTTGTAGGACGCTCTGGAGTTCTCGACCGGCGCCGGTTTCTTCTGATTTGTTTTATTGAATTTCTTGCTGCTCAAAGCAAAAACCTCCTGTTATGAATATAGTCCTGTATATTATACCCTACCCGGCCGGTTCTGGCAAATCCAACTTCCGGGCCCTTGTGGCAGATCGGCCTTCCCTGTCCCTTCGGCAGATCCAGCTTCCCGCCCCTTCTGAAAACGCCGTTTTCAGCGCCGCAAATCTGCCTGTCATAGTAGGATACCATCGATCTGCTCTGAGGGGCGATTTCGCCGCCGGTCATTATCGCTTCCTTTCGGTGAGTGATGATCCTCCTTACGGCCAGTTGACGATTATTGCAAGATGACCTGTGAGAAATCGTCACTGCCCGGAGAGCCCTTTTCCCAGCCCGCCAAATAGTTGACGATTTTTAAGCGGCCGTTACAAAGAAGTCGTCATTTTCCGGTTTCTTTTTCTATCCTGCAAAAAAAGCCCTCCCGAGCGTTGACGATTTTTGACGGTCCGCCTTGCCGAAATCGTCACTTTGAAATTTGGCCAAAAAGTGGAGGTCCGCATCCCCTTAAAGCGGCGGATCGAATCTGCATCAGGCGGCGGTTCGCATCCGTATACTGGCGCCGCCGCCCCACACAAAAAGGGGCTGCTGCCGCAGCCCCTGACTGTTCATATATGATCTTGCCGGTCAGTCCGGCGCCGAGCCGTGAAGGCCGGACTTCCTAGAGTTCCCACTGATGCACGTCGGTGTGCAGCAGGTGGTGAGCTTTCTCGGAATTTGGCTCGCCGAAGAACTCCTGATAGGACATGATCACTGTCGGATTCTCGTGGGAGAAACGGATGTCCAGTGTATTGTCGATATTATAGAGTTCCTTGCCCCGGAGAGCTGCCATTTCGGTTCCGTCGTGGATCGGCTGTCCGCCGCCGCCGGCGCATCCGCCCGGACAGGCCATGACTTCAACGAAATCATAGGCAACTCCCCCGGCCTTGATGGCATTGAGCAGCTTGCGGGCATTGCCCAGACCATTGGTGATGGCAACCCGCAGCTGGATCCCGGCCACGGTGAAGGTCGCTTCCTTCCAGCCGTCCATACCGCGGACGTTCTTGAAGGCGTTGACCGGAGGATTCTCACCTGTGATCAGGAAGTATGCGGAACGCAGGGCCGCTTCCATAACACCGCCGGTTGCGCCGAAGATGACGCCGGCTCCGGTGCCCTCGCCGAAGAAGCTGTCAAAGGGAGCTTCCGGAAGCTGGGCAGCCTTGATGCCGTCGATGGAGATCAGCTGATCAAGCTCTCTGGTGGTCAGGACCACGTCCACATCCCGGTAGCCGGAATCGTCGAGCACATCCACGTCGCACTCATATTTCTTAGCCGTGCAAGGCATGATGGATACAGATACGATCTTGGCCGGATCCACGCCCATCTTCTCAGCGATGTAGGTCTTGCTGATGGCGCCGAACATCTGCTGAGGCGACTTGGCCGTGGACAGATTGGGGATGAATTCCGGATACTCCAGCTGTACGAAACGGAGCCAGCCCGGGCAGCAGGAAGTGAACATAGGCCAGTTGTGTTCTTCCTTTTCGCCCAGCCTTTGGATAAGCTCGCTTCCCTCCTCCATGATGGTCATGTCGGCGGAATAGACGGTATCGAAGACATAGTCGAAGCCGATCTGCTTCAGGGCCGCGACCAGTTTGCCGGTGGTCTGCTCTACCCTGCTCATGCCGACCTTCTCGCCCCAGGCGACACGGACGGCCGGAGCGAACTGGACCATGGTGATGATCTCCGGATCCGCCAGGGCATCCAGGACCTGTTCGGTATCGTTTCTCTCGGTCAGCGCTCCCACCGGGCAGTGGGTGATGCACTGGCCGCACAGGGTACAGGTCGCCTTGTCGATCTTTACGCCATCCGTGACGCCGACCGAGGTCCGGAAGGATGATCCCACCTTCTCCCAGACGTTCATGGTCTGGATCTTCTCGCAGACCTGGACGCAGCGCATGCAGGTGATGCACTTGGAAGCGTTGCGGATCAGCGGGAAAGAGGTGTCCCATTTATAATCGTCGCAGTTGTTCTGATAGACGGAAGTCACGACGCCCAGGTCCCTTGCGATGGTCTGGAGCATGCAGTTTCCGCTTCTGGCGCAGGTCGCGCACTGGCAGTCATGCTCCGAGAGCAAAAGCTGGACATTGATCTTTCTGGACTGACGGACTTTCGGACTGTTGGTGAGGATGACCATGCCCTCTTCGACTTCGGTATTGCAGGAGGAGACCAGCTTGTCCTTTCCCTCCAGCTCGACGACGCAGATCCGGCAGGCGCCGATCTCGTTCAGATCCTCCCAGTAGCAGAGATGAGGGATCTCCACGCCGACTGTCTTGGCCGCGTTCAGAATGGTCGTACCCTCCTGGACACTGGTTTTTCTTCCGTTGATCGTGATGTTTACCATGATGTGTGCCTCCCTCCTCTGAATGCGCCGAGGTTATTGCAATCGCATCTCAGGCAGCGTCCTGCTTCCTGAATGGCCTCTTCAAGAAGAAGGCCGTTCTCAAATCCGTCGAAGTCTCTGTTTCTCTCATCCGGATAACGGGATGTGAGCTCGGATCTTCCGCAGGGGATGTAGTCGGTCAGATCCGGATCCGGGATGTCCAGTTCCACCTTGATCTCGTGGTTGTATCCCAGGTAGTTATCGATATTGGCCGCGGCGACCCTTCCCTGGGCGATGGCGTTGATGACCGTGGAAGGTCCGGTGACGCTGTCGCCTCCGGCAAAGACTCCTTCCATGCCCTCTACCGCCATGGACTCATCTGTGTTCAGCTTCTTCCAGAGGACGGACACGCCAGCCTTTTCGAAGACCTCGGAATCGATCTCCTGTCCGATAGCGCCGACGACGATGTCGCATTCCAGGACCTGCTCTTCCTTCTGGGCCGGGAAGGACTTGGGACGGCCGGAGGAGTCATAGGGTCCCACCTTCTGGGGCTTGACGACCAGGGCTTTGACATTGCCTTCCTCGTCGGATTCGATCCGGACCGGGGTCCGCAGTTCCAGCAGGCGGCAGCCTTCAGCGATGGCGCCGTCGATCTCCTCAGGCAGGGCGGTCATGTCGACCTTCCTTCTTCTGTAGGCGATATCTACGTGAGCCGCGCCCAGACGCATAGCCGTTCTGGCAACGTCCATAGCTACGTTTCCGCCGCCGACGACAACGACTCTCTTGTCCTTGAAGTCCGGCATCTTGTCATCGCCGATACCGCGGAGCATGTCGACCGCGGAGAGGACTCCGTTGCTCTCCTCACCTTCGATGCCGATCATCTTGTAGTTGTGGGCACCGATGGCGACGTATACGGCGTCGTATTCTTTCATCAGTTTATTTACGGACTCTTCTGTGTTGATGTCCGCGTTCAGTTCCACTTCCACGCCCGCGGAAAGGATGGATCTGATATCCCAGTCCAGACGGTGACGGGGCAGACGGTAGCTGGGGATGCCGTAGCGGAGCATGCCGCCCAGCTGGGCCCGGCGCTCGAAGACCTTGGTCTGATGACCCATGAGGCTCAGATAGTAAGCCGCGGTCAGGCCGGAGGGGCCTCCGCCGATGATGGCGATCTTCTTGCCTGTGGACTCCATCTTGTCCGGGATGGGAACTGTCTCGGAACAGTTGTCCACAGCGAACATCTTCAGTCCTCTGATATTGATCGAGGCGTCGAGAATGTTTCTTCTGCAGTGTCCTTCGCAGGGATGCTCGCAGATCAGCGCGCATACGGTCGGGAAGGGATTATCCTTACGGATCAGCTTGACCGCGTCATCGTAGCGGCCGGCCTTGATCAGGGAAATGTATCCCGGGATATCGACTTCCGCCGGGCACTTGGCGACGCAGGGCACTGTATTTCTCATATCCGTCACGCTGTCGGAACAGCGGTTGTTCTCGATATGGGAAATGTAGTCCTCCTCGAAGCTGTGCAGGCTCTTCAGAACGATCTCCGCCGTTTCTGTACCTACAGCACAGTCGGAGGAATCCCGTACGGTCTCTGCTGTCTTCTGCAGCAAAGTCAGGTCATCCAGCGAGGACGGCTCATCCAGGTCCAGGATCCGCTCCAGGATCAGGATCATCTGGTTGACACCCGTTCTGCAGGGGATGCACTTACCGCAGGACTGGGCCTGACATAACTTCAGGAAGGAACAGGTCAGATCTACCTGACACTGGCTCGGCGGGCTGGCGATGACTCTGCGCTGGATGTCTCCATACAGAGCCTCGACCTCCTTCTGGGCCTGACTCTTCTGTTTGAATTCCAATCTGCTCATTCT
>CAMOZS010000077.1 GCA_946631075.1 uncultured Bacillota bacterium
GTCAGGTTCCAGTTGAAATTCCTCTGCCATTCATCATCCCATTCGATGACGATGGTGTCGCCTTCCACTGTCTGGGTCACGGGAGTCCCGTACTGAACGCCCCCGTCCTCAACGGTCATCTGGACTGTGACAGTGTGGGCCTGAGAAGCGGATTCCTCCTTGACCATGTGCTTTCTCTTCAGCTGTACTGTTGCCGTATTGCTGCCGCCGTCGATCTCTCTTCCGGAGGCGTCGACCCACTTCTTGGCAACGGTGATCTCTCCATCTCTGGCATTGGCGATCTCCTTTACCGGAGTATCCGACTCATCTGCCAGGATGCTTATCTTCGATTTTTTTGCCTTGTTTTTGGAATCTTCGATGGTGACCTTGTAGATGGTCGTATCCAGAGCGTAGCCTTCCGGGGCCTGGGTCTCCTTCATGTAGTATGTACCGGTGCGGATCTGGTCGAAGGACACCTTGCCGTTTCTGTCCGAGACGGCTTCCAGGGCCGGGCGTCCCTCCGCGTCCATATCTACAGCGGCCTTGGTGCAGGCTTCGTCTGTGTAGAGGGCAAATCTGGCTCCCTGCAGGGGATGGCCTGCCCCGTCGACCTTGGTGAAGCTGACATCGCCGTGGTCCGGAGTGAACCGGTTGTCGAAGTTGACGAAGTTGACGTCTTTCTTCACTGTTGTATAGGTGTCATCGGTATAGTAGGTCTTGGAGATGCCGTGGCGGACCACCTGTCTGCCTCCGGCATCGGTCTCAGTCCAGGAAGTGACCCGTCCGGTCATGTAGTACACGGTCCCGTCATAGCTGATCTGGTCCTTGACGAAGCCGCCGGCCGCTTTCTGGGCCTCGGTCGCGTCCGCCCAGCTGACGCCGTCACTGTTCACCGCGTCATCCGGTACGATCTCCCGGATCATGTATTTATATACCGGCGGGTTGTTCTCATCCGCGTCGTGCATATCCGCTTCAGAGATCTCCGCTGTACCGAAATTGATGTTTCCGTCTTCGGTAACACCGGTGATATAGATCTGAGAGTTGACATCTCCGGAGGACAGGGTCGTGGTCACGTTGTCCTCATAGTGAGGCGACTCTACCGTTCCCTCGCCGCTGCCGCTGGCCTTGGGCATGATGGCCTTGGAGGTCGTATCCTCCTGGACCAGGACATAAGCCTGAGCGGAATCATCCCAGACAGACCGGTATTTCCCGTCCAGACCGATCAGCTCGAACTGGAACTGGTCTCTCTCAAGAAGGTCGTCTTCAGTCGCGCCGTAGTAGGATTTATGGGCCGTGAAATCGGCGGTCGAGACCAGATTGTAGTGGATGTACAGGTTGGATTCTCCGCCGCCCCGCTCCAGATAGAAGAAGTCAAAGGTGTGGTAGGTCCCGGATTTGAAGGTGTGTCCTTCAAAATTCTCAGCCATGTACTCGTCGATCTGGGCTTCCGTCTTTCCCTGGTCCCGCAGGCCGGTCCGGAACAGGTCGTCCAGGTATTTGTCTTCCTGACCGGAAATGGTCACCTTGCCCGTCTGGAAATTGATGTCCACTTCCGTACGGTTATGGATCCCGCCGGCGTCCCCGACCAGGATGCCGTCCACATAGATCCAGACATCATCATCTCCGGAGAACTCGAACTGCATGGGCTTCAGCACGCCGGAGGGGTTCAGGACCTGGCCGTCGGTCGGCATGGAAAACTGTGTGTTCACATGCATTCCTGTCCAGAAGTTCTGGATTCCGAAGGGCCAGAATCCCCGGATCTCGGAGTTGGTCGAGGTCTGCTCCGTCAGGGTGAAGGTCTTGTCGTTTTTATCGAATGCCGCGGCGTAATCCCGGCTGTCGTAGGTATAGTATCCATCTCTGTCAACGTACAAAAGCTGATTGACTCCGGAATAACTTGCCTTGCCGGAATGATCGATCTCAGGATCGAACAGGTAGGCCAGGGATTCTCCGGTCGAACCGATCTCCTGATTCGTGGTCAGGATGGGATAACCCTCGGAAAGGTTGTTCTCCACGATCCCGGTAAAGGGATTGGGGCAGTTCCAGTGCCAGGTATATTCATCGCCGGTATAGCTGTTGAGTCCGTTTCTCATGTCCTTGTTCAGGCTCGTCCAGGGCTGACCGGAATCACCGATCTTGTTCCCGTTATATACGGTCCCCGCCCAGGCCGGTGAGAACTTGAGGGCGTGTCCGTGGTCGGCGTCGGCTTCGCTGGAGTTGATTCCCTTGTTGTTGCCGGTGCCGTTCAGTCCGTCAGCGTCTTCATGGGACCCCCATCCCTGATTCAGGTCGCCCCAGCCGTCCCTTCCGGCCAGGCCCTGCTCTACGATCCAGTAATCGAACAGGTCGATGGTGGTTCCCGCCGGATTAGAAATGGTCCGGACCTTGTCTCCGTCCATGACCGCGTCCTGAGCGTCGGTCACTTTGATGTCGAAGGACTCTCCGTTCTTCATGGTGACGGTCAGCTTCTCTTTGGTATCAAAGGCTTTCATGCTGATCAGGGCCCAGTCGCCGGCGGTGATCTTCTTATTGTTGAGGGCCAGGACCTCAGACTGCTTCAGTCCCAGAGGATATGTTGGGAAGAGGCCCAGGTCGGTCTTGATCTGGCCGGCGGTGGCCGTCTTCTCCACCTTTGCCGGGACCAGAAGGTCGGTATCGCTGAAGGTGACGGATTCGATGTCCTCCATGAAGCCTTCAGCATCCTTGCTGCCGGTATCGATGTGGAGCTGGCCGACCAGTCTCTTCAGGCTGACCGTATCTCCGCCCTTCATGGTGAATCCGTAGGACTTGCCGTCGATCTCGTAAGCGAAGTCGACGGTATAGACGATGGCGTAAACGCTGAAGCTCTCCGCGGTGAAGGATGTCTCGCTCATCTTTCCCTTCTTAAGGGCCAGGTCAACATCCTCGTCATCCAGGATCTCCGGCATCAGGCTTCCGTCCTGATCAGCGCGGAAATGAACGATCCGGACCTTGTCCGCATCGGAAACCTTCAGTGGTCTGTCATAGGAAATGGTCACATTGACCGGAGCGGCAGGCTCTATCTGGCTGCCCTCCGAAAGAAGGGAGATATCGTAAAATCTGGCAAATCTCAGATCGGTGATCTCTTCCCCTGTCTGTTCGTTCAGGGCCTTGACGGTCTCGTCGACCCATGCCTGGTAATCGTCGCTTTCGGAAGTGATCTCCGCCGCGTTCAGATCGGTATCCAAAGGCAGGCCTGCCTCGGGGCCCATCTCGGCGGAAATCTGGAAGCCCTCTCCTTCGAAGGACAGGGATCCGGACATGACCTGAGCCTCATCGGCCTGGTCCAGACCGGCCTCTTCCTGCAGGGCTGCTTCCGGCACATCGATCCCGCCCTGCTCTCTGGCAACATCCTCTTCCAGAGTCAGCGCCGGAAGGATCAGGAGATAGGAGGTGACAAATACAACAACCCCGCACAGTACCAGCAGTAATGTGCGCTGTTTCTTCAGGTATTCAGCAAACGATGAAATCGTTTTCGCATTGTTAGATGTTCTGCCTGTCATGCCCCTGTCTTCCCTCGTTCTCTTTGTGATCTTCTCAATATCCATATACATTTTATCACTTTTCCGTGTTTTTGAATACAAATCCGCTGGTTTTTTTATACTTTTTTCCTTCTGTGGCCAAAGTATATCAAGTGTCCAGTCAATAAAATGGTCAACAGAAGGCAAGATTCTAAAGAAATCAGCAAAAAATAAAAAATCCCCTTGACGGGTCCGTCCTCCTGTAGTATATTATGGTTAGTTAAGGTTAACTAACTTCCTCAAACAACATTTAATTCGTCCTTTTGCAGTTGTATATGGAAATGATATGAATTACTGATCGCAAAAGACTCCGGCTGAGCCGGAGTCTTTTGCGTTATGGTTATTCTTTTTCGTTAGCAGATCCTTGTGCCTTCCGGTACCATGTCATCCACGAAGATGACCTTGCAGCCGCAGGCGTTATTGGTGGCCGCCAGCAGCATGCCTTCAGACTCAACGCCCGTCATGCGGGCCGGCTCCAGGTTGGCCACGACGATGATCTTACGTCCGACCAGTTCTTCCGGTTCGTATTCGCCCTTCAGGCTGGAAACGATGACTCTCTCCTTCTCGCCGTCGAACAGGGTCAGCTTGAAGTTGCTGCGGGCCTTGCGGATCTCCTGGCACTTGAGCACCTTGCAGACACGCAGGTCCATCTTGAAGAAATCATCGATAGAGATGTTGGGCTCGGTGATCGGCGCCACCGGATCCGGATCTCCGTAGACACGTTCCGGCTTCTTCTCTTCGGCCGGTCCAGCCTTTGCAGCCTCGTCCGCCGCCTTCTCTTCTTCCGTCTGGGGATAGGAGAAGTCAAGCAAAGGCAGGAACCGTTCTTTATCGATAGCATAGAGGAAGAGGTAAAGTCTGGGTCCTCTCTCCTTGTCGATCAGCATCTTATATACGCTCTTGAAGAAGGCGCCCTGCAGCTTCTTCAGGTTCTCCGCGTCCTCTCCGTAGATCTGCTTGGGGATGGCGTAGAGTTCCGCGTTCAGCGCGTCAAGGTCGTAATCCTCGTTCTTCAGATAATCGTACAGGATGCCGATCATCTTCTGTCCGTTCTCGTCCAGGCTGTTGTAGGTCTCCCAGTCACGGGTCGCCCGCAGTTTGTTGGCGTTCTCCGGAGCGCATTCCTCCAGCCAGAACTTGGCCCGGTCCAGTCTGTCCTTGAAGTCCTCATATTTATAGGGCTGGTTGATCTTCTCGAAAACGGTCTCGATCATGGGGATGTTGAAGTCCACGATGGAGCCCAGCTGTACCAGCAGGGACATGGGCACGGTCTTGATCCGCGGTCCGAACATCAGGGCGTTCTCCATGACGATCTTGTCGTGATCGTTGGCTGTGCCGTCCACGTACTGATTGTATTTCTTATCGAATTCAAAGTACTGGCGCAGGATCTCATCGTCGAAGCAGAAGTTGAATGCCTTCTGGGGCTCGCAGCGGGAGTAGAGCCAGATGATGATCTCGGGCTCATACAGCTTGAGCAGGGTCTCCGGGGTCAGGTTCAGGCCGGAGGAACCGGACATCTTGCCGGTGGTTCCCTTGATGCCGATGAATTCGTATCCTACAAAGACTGGGGCTTCGTGGCCGTAGATCTCCTTGCAGATGACCTTGCTGGTCTCATAGGAGCCGCCCGGGGAAGCGTGGTCCTTGCCGCCCGGCTCGAAGTCGACGCCTTCATACATCCAGCGCATGGGCCAGTCGATCTTCCAGGCCAGTTTGCAGTGGAAGTCCTTGGTGAAATCGAAGGTCCCCTTGTGACCGCACTCGCATTCGTATTCGGCGACGGTGCAGTCCTCGTTTATGGACGTGATCTTGGTGGTGTCCTTGCCGCAGTGGGGGCAGAAGATGCTGACCGGATAGTAGGCTTCTCTCTCGCCCGGCTGAGCTTCCTGGGTACGGAAGCTGTCCAGGATATCGAAGATCTCTCCCCTCTTCTTCAGAGCGGTGATGATATGCTCTACGTACTTGCCGCTTCTGTACATGTCCGCCTGATAGCGGTAGTCCATGGTGATGCCGAACTTATCGATGGATCTCATGAATTCCTTCTCGAAGTAATCGGCATAGTCGGTCTCTTCGGTATCGAAAGGATTGGGAACGTCCTTGTAGGGCAGTCCGATGTATTCCTCGAATTTGTTCTCCGGGTCTACCTTGCTGACGTTGACCGGGACCTTACGGAAACGGTCGTACTCATCCCAGGAAAAGAGCAGGCGGGCTTTCTTGCCCTTTCTCTCCAGAGCCTGGCATACGAACAGTGCTGTAGCGATGTCACGGAAGTTTCCGATGTGGATGGATCCGGACGGGCTGATGCCGGCAGCGCATACATATTCTTCTTTATTGGGGTTTCTCCTGATTACTTGATCTGCGATTCTGTCTGACCAGTGCATATTACCCTCCCTGCTTACTTGCTGATCTTTAAGATTTCGTAGTTGATGATGCCGTCCGGCACTTCGACCGATACGATCTCACCCTGCTTGTGTCCAACCAGAGCCTTGCCGACTGCGGATTCGGTCGTGATCTTTCCCTCAAAGGGATCTGACTCTGTCGCGCCGACGATGGTGTATTCTGCTGTATCGCCGGTGTCTGTGTTCTTTACTTCGACATTCAGGCCGATTCCAACGATATCACCCTTCACGTCGTCGTCCTGAACGATCTTGGCCTTTCGGATCATGTTCTCCAGATAGAGGATCCTCTCTTCCAGTTCTGCCTGTTCGTTCTTGGCAGCGTCGTATTCCGCGTTCTCGGAAATATCTCCGTAGGAAATCGCTTCTTTGATACGCTCTGCAACTTCACCACGTTTGACCGCTACCAGTTCTTCGTGTTCCGCGACGATCTTGTCGTATCCTTCCTGTGTTAAGATGATTTCTTCGTTGATGATCTCAGCCATTGATCAAATCTCCTTTTTCCTTAAATTAGGCCCTTTCGGCCCGTATTGACCTGAATAAATATTATAAAAGAAAACCACTGCCGTGTCAATGCGCTCAAGGCCTGCAGCGGCAGTGGAATAAGACATTTATACAAGTTTTTTGCCGGCCCAGCGGACGGGCTCCAGGTCCGGGCCGTGGCCGGCTTTCCGATCGGCCCCCGGATCACTCTTCGATCGGCCCCCCGGATCACTCCTGCGCGTTCTGGCGGATCCAGGCTTCCTTCTTCTGGGCGTTAATCTCCTGGGTGATCTTGGAGGAATTGTCCCCGTGACAGGGATCGGCCGGCGGCGCCGGCAGGGGTTCAGCGCTCTTGTCGATGCCCTCCGCATCACCGATGCCCAGTGTTTCTCCGACTGCGCCGATGACGGAAACCACATCGCTCAGATCGGTCGGCATAAAGATCTTGGTCGCTCTGCCGTTGGCGACATCCTTAAGGGCGTCGATGCCGCGCAGCCGCAGCACGCTCTCCTGGATGTTGGCCTGGGACAGGTATTTCAGACCGGTGGCCTGGGCTTCGTAAGTGAGGCGGATGGACTCCGCTTCGCCCTTGGCTACGGCGATCCTCGCCTGCATCTCTGCTTCCGCCGCCAGGATCTTGGCCGCCTTGTCGCCCTCGGCCCGCTTCATGACGGATTCCTTATGAGCCTCCGCCTCCAGTACGGCCTGACGCTTCTCACGCTCCGCCTTCATCTGCTTGGTCATGGCTTCTTCGATGTCCCTTGGCGGGTTGATGTTCTTGATCTCGACACGGGTCACCTTGAGGCCCCAGGGGTCGGTCGCCGCGTCCAGGATGGCCTCCATCTTGGCGTTGATCTCCTGTCTTGAGGACAGGGTCTGGTCCAGTTCCATCTCGCCCAGGATATTACGCAGGGTCGTGGCCGTCAGGTTCTCCAGCGCGTAGAGAGCGTCCTCGATACCGTAAGTATAGTCCTTGGAGCTGAATACCCGGGAGAATACGACCGAATCCACCGTGATGGTGACGTTGTCCTTCGTGATGACGTTCTGGGGCGGGAAGTCCAGGGTCTGCTCCTTCAGAGAGATCTTGGCCGCAACTGCCTCAAGGAAGGGGATCTTGATATGGAGTCCCGCTCCCCAGGTCTTGCGGTATTTACCCAGAAATTCCACGACGTATTCATGCTGCTGCGGTACGATCACGACGTTCCGTACGACGATCCCCAGCAGGATGACCAAAACGATAATCAAAACGACAGTTCCAAACATCTGCTATCTCCCTTCGTGTTCTCGCTTTATACACTAAATCTCTATGATCTTATGATACCCTATTTGCCGGAAATCCTCAAGGTCGGATCCGG
>CAMOZS010000078.1 GCA_946631075.1 uncultured Bacillota bacterium
GCCTGAGCCCGGCCGTCATCGCCCTGACCAACGCCGCCGACCACCACGTGCTCATCGCCATCTGCATCATCCTTCTGATCCTGCCCCGGACCCGGCGGCCCTTCGGGATTCCCATCTCCGCGGCTTCTCTTGGGATGACCATCGTGAACAATGTGGTCAAAGTCCTGGTCTGTCGGCCCCGGCCCGAGGTGGTCCATCTGGTCACCGAGGGGAATTACTCTTTTCCCAGCGGTCACGCCTCCGGCAGTATGGTCCTCTACGGCCTGGCCATCTGGCTGATCTGGCATCATGCAAAGGCTGGGGCAAGCTATAGCAAAAAGACCGCCCTTTTTCTAACGGTCCTTCTTCTCATTCCCCTTGTCCTGGTCGGCCCGACCCGGGTCTACCTGGGGGTCCATTTCCCGACGGACATTCTTGGCGGCTGGTGCATAGGTGCCGTCGCCATCGCGGTCACTGTCGAAGTCATTCTGGCCGCGGAGGGCCGCAGGGCCCGGTTAGCTCAGACGCCGGATCAGAACAGCACTGCCCCCTTAGCTCAGGCCCCGGATCAGAACAGCACCGCCCCCGGATCCCGGTCGAAGTAGATGCTCTTCGATGTGACGGAGATCGGAATCCCGTAGCTGACCCGGACGGACGGGTCAAAAAAGTCCATTCTGAGCGCTGCCTGTCCCGCGCTGAACATGACCCGGTTATCCATGCGGTGATCCGCCGCGATGCTGACCGCAGAGCCTACGGCGATGCCAAGGTCTGTGACCGTGAGGGCGCAGTTTGCCCCTGCCTTCGCCATTTTCCCGCAGTTTTCGAATCCGCAGTAGCCGCAGTGGTCCAGTCCGAAAGGAACGTTCTTCACGCCGATGATGACGACGGCCTGGCTTCGGTCCACATTGCCTGCGTCCCTTTCGAAGAATTCGGCCCCGGTTTCTTTCGCTATATCCCTCATGTGACCGGCCAGCATATCCTTATCCTCTCCGGTAAGCACGAAGGACTGCACATTGTCCTTGCCGGAGGCCTTTGGCGCGGAGATGGCGGCTGCCGCCATCAGCCGGGCTGTCTGAAGCGCTGCCGCTTCAATGGCCTGCTCTCTTGTTTCGATCATATCGTTTCTCCTTTTCGCGAGTTATTTATCTGCGTTAGCTCCTGCTGTCCGGGCACGTACCTGGTCAAACAGAGCCTGCTGTCTTTTGTGGTGCGCCTCGAACTTGGCCCGCTTTTCTTCTTCACTTCCGAACTTCATGAAAGCGTGATAGGTCGTCTCCTCCGCCCGGGCCCGGGCCCAAAGCTCTTCGATGGTAAGATCCTCCCCCGCGATCACCAGGTCCTGCTGCAGGATCAGCCCCCTGCTGTCGTCATCGTAGAGGATCCCGTCCCCGCAGGCGACCACCAGGTCCCTTTCCTCTTCGCACAGTTTCTGGACCGCTTCATATTCCGCGTTCCGGTAGGCGTGCTCCCCTGCCATCATGCAAAGCCTGGCAATGGTCCTGCCGTCCTTCTCTTCAATGGCCCGGTCAAGATCCAGGACCTCCCAGCCTTTGCCGGAAGCGATCCGATCTGCCTCCTCCCGAATGGGAGCGCCAAAGAAACCCGTCACGAAAATCAAGTTTTCTGCAGTCATAGTATATCATGCTCCTTTTGGAAAATGTATTTTAAGTCGGGGATGGAACCCGCCGCCTATAGAGGCGGGGGACATCTGGCGCTCGTTATATCTTACCACAGCTCTCCTGTGTTTTCATCCCGCATCGTATATATCTCAGGATCCGGGTCATCGGACGTGTCCCGCAGGCGAGGCTTCATGTGTCCCGCAAATGAATGGTTTTTCCTCTCTGCGGGACATCTGTCCCGTTCTCGTGAAAAAGCTGGTCTTTCCGGGAAAACTTTTTTAACTGCCCGGAAGTGACCGGAGGAAAGAGGGCCTTGAAGGAAATTTTGGCGCCCATCCGGCTCAAAAGGCGCGGTCTTTAGTATGAAATCGCTAATCTACGGGGATGAGGTCCCAGGTGTCCCGCAGGTGAGGCCTCACGTGTCCCGTAAATGAGCGGGTTTTCCTCTCAACGGGACATGTGTCCCGTTCTCGTGAAAAAGCTGGCTTTTCCGGGAACTGGGAGCCGGGAACTGGGAGCCGGGGACTGGGATCTGGGATCTGGGAACCGAAATCCGGGAACCTGCCGGTCTTTTTCGGAAGCACGCTTATTTACCCGTCACATGGCATCTTGCCCGACTTTTATGATATACTTCAACATAGAAGTGAGGAAATACCATGAAAATTCTACCCAACATCCCGGCTTTCGCCAAGCTGGTCTACTGTCTGAAATATTTCAATAGATTCAAGAATAAAATAGAGGCCGCAAAGGCTGCGGGGGATCTGGCCGAAGAGCGGGCCCAGATCCTGGCTGCAACCTCCACCTGGGGGCCCATGATCATGGACATGTTCGGCAGCAAGGTCATCGTTGAAGGCCTTGAGAACCTTCCCGAAGAGGGGCCGGTGGTCATGGTCGGAAACCATCAGGGCTACGCTGACATCGCGGCCTACTTCGCCGCTTTCACTAAATTCCAGTTCGCCTTCGTCGCCAAGCGGGAACTGGCCAAGATTCCTCTCTACGGCAAATGGATGCCCAGGATCCGCAGCGTCTTCATCGAGCGGGACGACCCGCGGGCTTCACTGGAAGCCATCAAGGAGGGGATCAGTCTGATCGAGCAGGGCTTCTCCCTGGTCATCTTCCCCGAGGGCACCAGGTCCAGAGGACCGGTCCCTGGACCTTTCATGAAAGGGTCTCTCAAGCTTGCGACCAAGCCGGGGGTCCCCATCGTTCCCATCTCCATGAACGGGACTTACAAGATGTATGAGCAGACCGGGGTCATCCGGCCGGCCGTCATCCGCATTATCGTCCACGAGCCCATCGAGACCAAAGGCCTTTCCCGCCAGGAAGAAAAGGCCCTCAATGACCGGGTCGAACAGATCGTCAAGGACGGGATCCGCCGCCTTGCCCTGCTGGATGGAGACATTACAGAGGACGTTACAGAGGATCTTACAGAGTAACCTCACAAAAGAGGCGGAAGATCTTCTTTGATCTCCGCGAAATCGATCACCAGCTCTCCGCCGGAGATGCGGACCGGGATCTTCTCATCAAAGGTGTAGGAAAAGGGCGCCTGATCCTGAGGATCAGTGAAGTCATATACGAATACCGTCTGCCGGGCTCCATCCACGATCCAGTATTCTTTCACGCCGGCATCCCGGTATTTTTTCAGTTTCAGAATGCAGTCCCGGCTGCTGGTGCTTGGGGAAAGGACTTCCATCACAAAATCCGGCGCTCCCCAGACTGCATGGTTCTTATATTCCTGGTGACAGATCACTACCATGTCCGGTTCCACCATGGTCCGGTCGTCCTGATCCAGCTGCACGTTCAGAGGAAGATAGACCCGCCAATCCCCTCCGTTCTTCTTCTGATGATCCAGAAAGCGGTAGTATATTTCTCCCGCTATGGCCTGATGCTGCATACTCGGCGCCGTCATATCGTAGATCACACCATCGATCAGTTCTCCCTTCCATTCCGTGGGCATGGCGAAAAAGTCGTCGACGGTAAACTCCCCCTGCTTCTTCTTCCGGGGAAGACCCTCTTCCTCTGCCGCGCCGTAGGAGAAAGCGATCTCCCTCAGCCGCGCTTCTTCTGTCTTCGGAAGCTTGTAGTAATAGTATGGCTCATGGGGCGTACTGACCCGGATCGCCTGCGAATCCGGCTTCCATTCCCGCAGGACATTCTCCAGTTTGACCATGGTCTGAGCCTGAGGTCGTGCAGTGACGCCGCTGAAGATCTTCTGCACTGTGCTGAGGGGAATATCTGCCAGCTCCGCCAGCATCTTGTTGCTATATCCCAACTCCTTTTTTCTCTCCCTCATCTCCTGGATATCCATCTCCGCTCCTCCTTTTATTTCCTCTTTGGTGTTATGATTATATAATATGACAATCCATTCTTCAATATATTTCCAGCCAGCCGGTCCACAAAAAATAAGATGCCGCATATTCGCGACATCTTAAACTTCTTATCAAAACAGGGCTTTCTCTTCTAGAATCCCAGACCGAATTTATCTCTGACCCTCTTCATGGTCTTCTCGGCGATGGCGTTGGCCCTCTCGGCGCCGTCCCTCAGGACTGCCTTCAGCTCATCGGACTCACGGATCTCATCGTAGTTCTGCTTGATCGGGCGGAGAGCTTCCTGGGTCAGAGCCACCAGCTCCTTCTTCAGGTCTCCGTAGCCTCTCCAGTTCTGATCGGCCAGGATCTCCTCAACGGACCTGCCGCTGAAAGCGCTGTAGATGTTCAGCAGGTTGCTGACTCCCGGCTTGTTTTCCGGATCGAAGCGGATCTCGCCGTCGGAATCGGTGGTCGCCCGCATGATGGACTTTTTGATCTTGCTGTCCTGATCCAGCAGGGAGATCCGGCTGTGCTCATTCAGGGCGCTCTTGCTCATCTTCTGAGTCGGATCATCCAGGGCCATGACCCTGGCTCCCGCCTTCATGAACCGTCCGTCCGGAACCACGAATGTGTCCTCGCCGAACCTGTGGTTGACCCGGATGGCGATATCCCGGCAAAGCTCGATGTGCTGTTTCTGGTCATTGCCGACCGGAACCACATCCGTATCGTAGAGGAGGATATCGGCCGCCATCAGGACCGGATAGGTCAGAAGGCCTGTTCCAACCGATTCCTTGCCGCCGCTCTTGGCCTTGAACTGGGTCATGCGGTAGAGCTCTCCGGTGTAGCTGCTGCAGCAGAGGATCCATCCCAGCTCCGCGTGTCCGCTGACGGCGGACTGGACGAAGATGATGGATTTTTTAGGATCGATGCCGATGGCCATGTAGAGGGCCGCCACATCCAGGATGTGCTTTCTCAGCTCCTCCGGATCCTGGGGAACGGTGATGGCATGCTCATCTACGATGCAGTAGATGCACTCGTGGTCATCCTGCAGCTCGACGAACTGCTTGAGTGCGCCCAGATAATTACCGAGGTGAATGTTTCCTGTCGGCTGTACGCCGGAAAATACGCGCTTCATAGTTTTCTTTTTTCTCCTGTAGATTATTCATCATCTTCCGGATCGTAGACGCTGATCTTCATCGCCGTCTGTTCCGTTCCGTCATCTTTCTTGGCTGCCGCCTTGGCCGCGGCTTCCTTGGCTTCTGCTTTTTTCTTTTCTTTTTTCTTTTTCTGAGCCAGCTCCGCGTCCCTTGCGTGCTCTTCTTCGTTGATGACCCTGGCCATGGAGATGATCTCCACGTCCTGTCCGGCCCGCATGATCTTGACCCCCTGGGTCGCCCGGCCAAGTACGGAAACATCCTTGGCCTTGATCCGGATCACTGTTCCTTCGGAATTGATCAGGATGACCTCATCGTCGTGTCTTACCACTTCCGCTCCGATCAGCTTGCCGGTCTTCTTGAACTTGCTCTTGTCATAGGTCAGCAGTCCCTTGCCGCCCCGGGCCTGGATCTTGTATTCATCCACGTCGGTCCGCTTGCCGTAGCCCTTGCTGGTGACGACCATCAGCTGTTCGCCCGGCTGTACAAGCTGCATGGAAACGACCTCATCGTCATCCTCCAGGTTGATGGCCCGGACTCCGCCGGCGATCCTGCCCATGGGCCGCACATCCTCTTCGGAGAAGCAGATGCACTTGCCGTTTTTGGTGATGATGATCACATTGTCTGTTCCCGAGGTCTGCTTGATGCCGACCAGCTCGTCACCGTCTTTGAGAGTGATGGCGATCAGGCCGTTCTTCCGGTTGGTGTCGAACTGGGAAATGGCCGTCTTCTTGATGGTCCCCTTCTTGGTGACCGCGATCAGATACTTGTCATCGCGGAAATCACGGAAAGGAATGATGGTGGTGATCCGCTCTCTCTGCATCAGATTCAGGAAGTTGACCGCCGGTGTTCCCTTGGCTGTTCTGGTCGCCTCCGGGATCTCGTAGGCACGGATCTTGTGGACCTTACCGGTATTGGTAAAGAACATCAGCTCATCGTGGGTCGAGCACATGATCAGATCCTTGACGAAGTCATTCTCTCTGGTGGTCAGGCCGGTGATCCCCTTGCCTCCCCTTCTCTGGGTCTTGTAGGTATCCGCCGCGATCCGCTTCAGATAACCCAGGTGGGTCTGGGTGATGGCCACCTGCTTCTCTTCGATCAGGTCCTCGATATCCATCTCACCGCTGTCATTGACGATCTTGGTCCGCCGCTTGTCTCCCCATTTCTTCTTGATCTCCAGGAGCTCATCCTTGACGACGCCCATCAGCTTCTTCTCGTCCGCCAGCAGCTCTTTATAGTAAGCGATCCTCTCGCACAGTTCCTTGTATTCGGCTTCGATCTTCTCCCGTTCCAGTCCCTGCAGTCTTCTCAGCTGCATGTCCAGGATGGCCTGGGCCTGTACATCCGAAAGACCGAACTTCTTCATCAACTGTTCTTTGGCGTCGTTGTAAGCCTTGCGGATGGTGGCGATGATCTCATCGATATTGTCCAGGGCGATTCGCAGACCTTCCAGGATGTGGGCCCGGTCTTCGGCCTTCTTCAGATCGTACCTGGTCCTGCGGGTGACCACTTCCTTCTGGTGCTTCAGATACTCGTCCAGGATCTCGTAGAGATTGAGGACCTTGGGCTGTCCTCCCACCAGGGCCAGCATGATCATGCTGAAGTTCTCCTGCAGCTGAGACTGCTTGTACAGCTTGTTCAGGGTCACCCTGGGATTGGCGTCTCTCTTGAGCTCGATGACGACTCTGAGCCCCTTCCGGTTGGACTCATCGCGTATTGCCGATATACCTTCTATCTTCTTATCCCTTACTAATTCGCCGATCCTCTCCAGCATTCTGGCCTTGTTGACCTGATAAGGAATCTCCGATACGACGATCTGGGACTTGCCCCTGGTGGTCTCCTCAACCTCCGCGACCGCTCTCACCTGGACCTTGCCCTGGCCGGTCCGGTAGGCTTCTTCGATGCCCTTCCTTCCCAGGATCTGAGCCCCGGTCGGGAAGTCCGGCCCCTTGATGATCTTGATCAGATCATCGACGGTACAGTCCTCATCGTCGATCATTTTCACGCAGGCGTCGATGGTCTCCGCCAGATTGTGGGGCGGGATGGACGTGGCCATACCGACCGCGATACCGTTGCTGCCGTTGATCAGCAGATTGGGTACTCTGGACGGCAGGACGACCGGTTCCTTCTCCTCTTCGTCGAAGTTGGGAATGAAGTCGACCGTATCCTTATCGATGTCCCGCAGCATCTGCAGGGCAAAAGGCGTCATTCTGGCCTCGGTATAACGCATGGCCGCCGCTCCGTCGCCGTCGATGGATCCGAAGTTTCCGTGTCCGTCCACCAGGGGGTATCTGGTCGCAAAAGGCTGGGCCAGCTTGACCATGGCGTCATAGATGGAGCTGTCTCCGTGGGGGTGGTACTTACCCATGACTTCGCCGACGATACGGGCCGACTTCTTATGGGGCTTGTCCGGTGTCACTCCCAGGCCGCTCATGCCGTATAAAATTCTTCTGTGTACAGGTTTGAGTCCGTCTCTGACATCGGGAAGAGCTCTTCCTACGATTACGCTCATGGCGTAGTCGATGTAGGAGTTCTTCATCTCGTCATGGATCTCATGCTGTATCATTTTCTGGTCTTCCAGCA
>CAMOZS010000079.1 GCA_946631075.1 uncultured Bacillota bacterium
ATGGCCGGCGCGTGGAGGGTGATGACATCGCTTTCCCGCAGCAGGGTGTCCAGATCCGTGTATTCGACGATCCCTTCCAGCTCCTCCTTGGGATAGGGGTCGGTAGCCAGCATCCGGCAGCCGAAGCCGGTCAGTTCATGGGCCAGGCAGGCGCCGATCCGTCCGGTGCCCACGATGCCCACGGTCAGGTTGCCCAGCTCGCAGGCCAGCTTGCCCTCCAGGGTATAGTCCTGGACCTCGGCCCGCAGGCGGATGTACTTCAGCTTGCGGATGCCCAGCAGGATCATCATGACCGTGTAGTCAGCCACCGTGGCCGGCGAGTAGGTGATGTTCAGGACGCCGATCCCCTTCTCCCGGGCGTAGTTGTAATCGATGTGGTCGTAGCCGATGGTCCGGGTGGCGATGCAGCGGATGCCCATCTGGCAGTATTTATCGATCATGGCCTTGTCCACAGGAGCCGTCAGGATGTTGATGGCGTCGCAGCCTGCGGCCAGGTCGGCGTTCTCCAGAGTCGGCTTTTCACCGCAGGAGGCGAACTCGACATTATATTTCTTACTGAATTCATCGAAGTAGACCCGCTCGTCATATTCGCGGAGTCCGTAGACAAACATTTTCATAGCTCTACACCTTTATTTTCCTCAATGAGTGTGGATTTTTTCCGGTGGAAATTATATCATATTAGCGTACGAAAGGAAATACGCCCATGAGAGAATTGGATACAGCGAAGATCAGCGAAGCCGTGGCCAGCCTTTGCATAGAGGCCAACCACCGGCTGGAGGAAAGCACCAAGGAATGCATCAGCCGCCGGGCCTGCCAGGAGGACTGGGCTCCCGCAAAGGCTGTGCTGGACATCATTGAAGAAAACATAGCCATCGCCGAAGAGGGCGAATTCCCCCTTTGTCAGGACACGGGGATGGCCTGCGTGTTCATCGATCTGGGCCAGGAGGTCCACCTGACCGGGGGACTGCTGGAGGACGCGGTGAACGAAGGGGTGCGCCGGGGCTACACGGAAGGGTACCTGCGCAAGTCCATCGTGGCCGACCCCCTGCGCAGGACCAATACCGGGGACAATACCCCGGCGGACCTGGTGGTGAGGATGGTCGCCGGCGACCGGGTGAAGATCACCGTGGCGCCCAAGGGCTTTGGCTCGGAGAACATGAGCCAGATCCGGATGCTCCCGCCTTCGGCCGGACAGAAGGGGGTCGAGGACTTCGTGGTCTCGGTCTGCGAAAAGGCTGGGGCCAATCCCTGCCCGCCCATCGTGGTCGGCGTGGGCATCGGGGGCAATTTCAACAAGTCGGCCCTGCTGGCCAAGCGGGCCCTGCTCACTCCCCTGGACCAGGCCAACCCGGATTCCTACTACGCGGACATGGAGGAAAGGCTCCTGGAGAGGATCAACGGCCTTGGCATCGGGCCCCAGGGATTTGGCGGCAGGACAACGGCCCTGAAGGTGAGCATACTCTGTGCTCCCACCCATATCGCGGGGCTGCCGGTGGCCGTCAATATCAACTGTCATGTGAGCCGGCACGCCGAGGCAGTGCTGTAAGAGGGAGGTGACGGGAGCATGGAATATATACTGAAAGAACCTTTCAGCAAGGAAGCTCTGCGGGAGTTTCGCGCGGGGGATCAGGTCCGGATCACCGGGACCATCTACACCGCCCGGGACGCGGCCCACAAGAGGATCACAGAGATGATCGCAAAAGGGGAAGAGCCCCCCTTTGAGATCGAGGGATCGATCATATACTATGTCGGACCGACCCCGGCCAAGCCGGGTAATCCCATCGGCTCGGCGGGACCGACGACCAGCTACCGGATGGACGCCTACGCGCCGAAGCTTCTGGATCTGGGTCAGCTGATGATGATCGGCAAGGGCCAGCGTTCCCCGGAAGTGGCGGAGGCGGCCCTGCGAAACGGGGCGGTCTACGCGGCGGCCATCGGAGGTGCGGCGGCAGTGATGGCCCGGTGCGTGAAGTCAGCGGAGGTCATCGCCTTCCCGGATCTGGGCGCGGAAGCGGTCCGCCGCATCTATGTGGAGGATCTGCCGGTGACCATAGTGCTGGATACCCACGGGGGAAATCTGTATGAAGAGGGACGCGCTGCCTATCTGGCGCAGGTAAAGGAGGAAGCGAAATGAGCTACAGCGAGTTTGTGAAAGAGATGAAGATGGAGGACCGGCTGATCGCCATCACCCGGGTCCATAAAGAAGAGGCGGAACTGACGGACACCTTCGGCTGTATCTACCGGACCCTGCGAAAGGTCCTGGCCGGAGAGACCTATACCTTCGCCCTGGAGAACTGCTCATGCTCCGGTTTTGATCACAATACGGGGCTGAGGGACGACATGCCCAATACGCCGGGCGGCTTCGGCGTCTTCCTCTCCTACGGATCGGACCAGCAGTGGACCCCGCCGGGGGAGAAGTTCAAGTGCGATCCGGCCACGGCGGAAGCCATGTGGGACTGCCTGCCCAAGGAAGTGATGGACGGCTTCGACGCCCTCCGCTTCGAGCCCTATAGAGAGGGCCTCCATCCGGATATCGTGGTGGCCTTCTGCAATCCGGACCAGCTGTCCGCCATGATCGTGCTCCACGGTTACGACAAGGCTGAGTACGACCGGGTCATCGCATCGACCGTATCCGGCTGCGCATCCATGGTCCGGATCCCCCTGAATGAGCTGAAGAGTGATAAGCCAAGGGCGGTGATCACTGGTACCGACCTTGCTGCCCGCAAGTTCGTTCCCGAAGGGGAGCTGGCCTTCGCGGTGACCGGACCGGAGTTTGATAAGATGCTGGCGGTCACGGAGGAATGCTTCTTCCATTCGCCGGTATGGAAGCCGGTCAGAAACCGGCTGCGGGCGGAGGAGCATCTGGAGGATGCTGTCTTCACCAGGCTGGCCTAGGGCGGAAGGGACCGATCCCGGGACCCCGGGGCCAGGGCCGATCCAGAGATGCCGGGACCCCTGGGCCAGGGGCCGGACCGGGTCTTCCCAGCCTTTGCATGTGCCCCCTTGTGGAAAGCGGCAGGCGGGTGTACAATGGTGGGGCGGCCTGGCCGCAAAAACAAGGACATTAAGAACGAGGTAAAAGAGAATGTTTGAAAACTTAAAGACACTTCAGGCGGACGGCGCTCAGGGCGGCGAGCCGGTAAACGAATCCAACTGCACTCACGACTGCGGATCCTGCCCCAGCGCGGGCGGATGCGGCAGCTTCGATCCCAAGAGTCTGCTGGAAGAGACCAACGAATTCAACAATATCAAGAAGGTCATCGCTGTTGTCAGCGGTAAGGGCGGCGTCGGCAAATCCCTGGTGACTTCCCTGATGGCCATCAGCATGCAGAGGCGCGGCGGTGTCTGCGGAATCATGGACGCGGACGTGACCGGCCCTTCGATCCCCAAGATGTTCGGCGTTGATGAAAAGGCTGAGGGCAACGATGTAGGTATCTTCCCCCTGCTGACATCCACCGGGATCAAGACCATTTCCGTCAATAACCTTCTGGAGAACGACAGCGATCCGGTCCTCTGGAGAGGCCCGATCATCGCAGGACTGGTCAAGCAGTTCTGGACAGACGTGCTTTGGGGCGAGACGGATTACCTGTTCGTCGACATGCCGCCGGGAACCGGTGACGTAGCTCTGACCGTATTCCAGTCCATTCCTGTCGACGGGATCATCGTGGTCACCTCACCTCAGGATCTGGTAAGCATGATCGTGGAGAAGGCGGTCAAGATGGCAGAGATGATGGACGTTCCGGTCCTGGGCCTGGTAGAGAATATGGCCTATCTGGAATGCCCCCACTGCGGAGAGCAGATCCCGGTCTTCGGACAGAGCAGGACTCAGGAAGTCGCCGAGGCTCACGGACTGGAGGTCCTGGGACGGATCCCCATCGATCCTAAACTGGCGGCAGCCTGTGACAGGGGAATGATCGAAACATTTGAAGGCGACTGGCTGGACAAGGCCATCGAGAAAGTAGAGGCTTTATAATGAGAAAGAACTTTGGATCCAATTCTTTTCTGTATCCCATGCCGGTCCTGATCATCGCGGCTTACGGTGAAAACGATGTGCCCAGCGTCATGAACGCGGCCTGGGGCGGCATCTGCGGAAACGGTAAGATCATGATGTGCGTCACACCGACCCACCGGACGGTCAAGGACCTTCGGGCACGGGGCGCCTTCACGGTCAGCGTCGGTGATGTGAAGAACGAAGTGGCCTGCGACTACGTGGGCATCGTTTCCGGAAACGACGAGCCGGACAAGTTCGCAAAGGCTGGCTTCACCCCGGTGAAATCGGAGTTCGTAGACGCGCCTCTGATCGCGGAACTTCCCATGGCCCTGGACTGCAAGGTCGAAAGCTATGATGAAGACTCCCATATCCTGATCGGCGAGATCGTCAATGTCAACGCCGACGAATCCGTCCTGAACGAAGAGGGCGCGATCGACCCGGCCAAGGTCCAGCCCATCACTTACGATCCAGTGGGCCACACCTACATCGCTCTGGGCGAAGTCGTAGGCACAGCCTTTGGAGATGGAGCCAAGCTCAAGTAGGCCACTGCCTGCCGGGAGGGAGGACATAATCGGCATCGTTAATAGGCGATGAACCAGTATTTGCAAGGGAGATAGGACATGAAACCACTGGAGACCGAAAACTATAAATTCTTTCAGCATAAGGCCTGTGAATTCTTCCCCTGTCACCAGGTGAAGAACGAGGACAACTTCAACTGCCTCTTCTGCTACTGCCCTCTGTACGCACTGGGCGATGGATGCGGCGGCAATTTCAAGTACACCGAGAACGGGGTCAAGGATTGCTCCGGCTGCGGACTGCCCCACAGCCCCGGTGGCTACGACTACATCATGGACAAGTTCGGTGACATCATCGAGCTGGTGAAGAAGTAAAACTGAAATATAAGAAGAGCTGTTGCGTTGAAGCAGCAGCTCTTTTTTAGTACCCGCGGCGGGGCTTGGTTTAGAATTTATCTTTCAGAGTTACGGTCTTGCGGATCAGGGCGTAGAAGATCCGCAGCGCTGCGCCGATGACCAGAAGGCCCAGGGCGATGGCGCCGGCCATGCACAGGGTCTGCATCCCGATCTCAGCGGCGTCCCCGAAGTCATCTCTGAGCAGGGCTGCCATGGTATTGAAGATGGCAGCTCCCGGGACCAGACAGAGGATGCCCGGAATGATGAAGATGGTCGCCGCGTCCTTCAGGTAGTGGGCGGCGATGTTGCTCAGCAGGCCTACGACGCAGGCGCCGAAGAAGCAGCCGAAAGCAGCGGACGAATAATAGGTCATGGACAGTTCGTAGGTCACCCAGCCGAAGGCTCCGATCAGGACGCAGGCAGGAATGTGTCTGACCGGGACCCGGAAGATCACAGAGAAGCCTGCGGTGGCAAAGAGGGCCAGAGCGAATTGACAGATAAAGAATGTCATAGTGTGAGCCCTCCTATCATCGTCCAGAGTTTGATGATCAGGCCGGCGCCTGCGGCAAGGGATACCGCCGTCAGGATCGCTTCGACCATCCGGGTCAGCCCGGCCAGCATATCTCCGGAAAGAAAGTCCCGGATGGAGTTGGTGATGGCGACGCCCGGCACGAAGAGCATGATGGTACCGCTGATGATGGGCCCGTAGCTGGCCCCCTTAAGTGAGGCTGCGATGGTCAGAGCGATGAAGGCAGCCAGAGCGCAGCAGCACATGCCCCGGATAAAAAAGTTGATCTCATATTTCTCAAGAAAGCGGGAAAGGGTATAGGAGATGGTGCCGGTGATGAAGGCGCAGCCGAAGTCGATGGCGTTGCCTCCGAACATGACGGCGAAACAGGCTGCTACGACCGCGGCGCCGATCACCCGGACGGTAAAGTGGTACCGCCTTCCCCTCTCGATCTCATCCAGCCTTTGCATGCCCGCTTCGATGGACAGATCGGTCGTCGTGAACTCCCGGGAGAACTGGTTGACCAGGGAGATCTTGTGCAGATCAGTCTCGCCGCTGCGGATCCGGCGGATGTAGGTGGATACGCTGTCGTTTGAAAGGTCGTTGTCCAGGGTCACGAAAATACCCGTCGGCATGGCAAAAACCTCGACATTGTCGATGCCGCAGGCCTTGCAGATGCGGACGATGGTGTCCTCGACGCGGTAGATCTCCGCCCCACTCTTCATCATGATCTCCCCGGCTCTTACCGCCAGATGGAGTATAGCTTTTTTTCGTGACGCTTCCATTCGATATCAAAAATTCCTTTTGTGCATTTCCTTACATAATATATGGCTTCGGCGGAAGTATGTCAACACAGAAAATGAGCCGCAGCACACTTTTGATTCCCATATAATGTCAGATACAGAAAGGAGGCAGCAATGGGATCAGAGAGAAACATCAGGAGGAAAAGAGGGTGGAGCATGCTCCGGATCAGGAGCATTGCCGCGTTTTTCCTGGCGGTCATCCTGCTGGCTGGGGCTGCGGCGGAGGATGCGCACGCAGGGACCTACGCCTTCAAGTCGACCACCATCTACGCGGACGGGACCCGGACGGCCAGCTTCACCTGCAACGGGATGAAGGGCCTGTGCTGCGACGCGGGAGCATACAGCACATACAGGGGGACGGCGGCCCTGAGCCGGCTGAAGAATACATCCGACGCGGCCCGCTGCGCCTATTACTACGGCTACCGCAAAGGCTGGACCAGCGGGTCCAGGGCCCACAAGCTGGCAAGGCTTCTGTCCTACTGCAGAGGCAACGGGACCGGCGGGGACTATAAGACGTCGACCATGAAGTCCCTGCTCAAGGCCGCCAAGAAGCAGACCGTGCCCGCGGGCTTCGAGTGCTGGCTCTGCAAGCCCAAGGGAAACAGCAAACAGGACTTCATCGTATGGAAGTTTCCCAAGGGGAAACTGAAGGTGGTAAAAAAGTCTTCCCGGACATCCATCTCCGGCAAGGGAAGCTACTCCCTAGCCGGGATCACGATCAAGGTCTACAGCGACTCTGCCTGCAAGAAGTGTGTCAAGACCCTGACCACGAAAAAGGACGGGAGCACCGGCGGAGCATTCAGCCTTCCGGTCGGCACATACTATGTGAAGGAGACAAAGGTGCCGGAAAAGACCGGCTTCAAGCTGGACCCCAAAGTGCGCAAGGCGAAAGTCCCATCAGGGAAGACCGTTTCCGTAGGGGTCTCGAATGAACCGGACACCGGCTCGGTAACGATCCGTAAGAAGACCATAGGAAAAGGCGGTCAGGTCCAGGGCTTTCGCTTCATACTGACCAGCCGGCTGTCGGGGAAGAAATATACCATGACGACGGGCGAAGACGGGACCGCCTTCTTATCCGGCCTGCCTTTCGGCAAATACACCCTGGTGGAAGATCTGACCGAGGACCAGCAGAAGACCTATACCGACCGGACCGGACCGCGGACCCTGACCCTGGCCAAGGGAGCATCCAGCCAGAACATCAC
>CAMOZS010000080.1 GCA_946631075.1 uncultured Bacillota bacterium
GAAGCTGTCCCGCCGGGCCTTCCTGGACGTCCTCTGGCCCGAGGCCCAGAGTCAGGAGCGCTACCGCCAAATGATTGAAAATGAAGAAGACGAGAACGCCTCCAGCCTGATCATGAAGGTCTCTGTGAACGGAGTCAGCCTGATGGCTACCGGTGATCTGGGCGAGGACGGGGAGCGGGAGATCCTGGCCGCCTGCAGGGACGGGGCTGATCCATCAGGTCCCCTTCAATCAGACATCCTGAAAGTAGGACATCACGGGTCCGGGACCAGCTCCTGCCAGGAATTCCTGGACGCGGTCCGTCCAGCCTTTGCGGTGATACAGGTGGGAGAAAACAATATGTACGGCCATCCGACCCCGGAAACCCTGGGCCGGCTCCAGTCACGGGGCATCCCGGTCTGGCGAAACGACCTGCAGGGAGCGATTGGGATGAGGGTGAGCGGCGGCGCGGTGAGGTCGATCATGACGATGATCCGGGACCCGGAAAGGGGAACGGCTCAGGGCAGAAAATCACTTTTCGGAGGGCCTCCGTGATGGTAGAATAATACTATGAATCGCAGGGGAACGATCAAGAGAGGGAGGTAAAGGGATGACTCTCGATAGACCCGGAAAAGAATCACTTCTGATCCTGCTTATATCCATTGCCGTGGCAGGGATCTGCGCCCTGGCGCTGACCACGGTCAAGGCCTACGGAGCCAGGACGGTCAGCCTGAAAGTAAGAGTGAAGTGAGAGGAGAGGCCATGACCGATATGACGAAGAAAACGGAAGGGATTGATCCCGAGGCCCTGTTTGCCCAGCCTTTGTGCGACGATATTTTTTCCTGTAAATACGCAAGTGAAAGCTATGGGGGCTGGGGACACGACGAGTACTGGCTCCATGGAGATTTCCTGTCCCACCGTTATATACAGGAGACAAGATACGGAGAATACAATTCCCATGGCACGGATTTCAGCTGGGAGTCAAGCGAAAAGGCAGTGGACAGGGATGAAGCGGTCCGGCTGCTTGAGGGAACAGATCTTGGGGAAGCCAGCCGCAGGTTCCAGGCAGACTGTGCCCGGGCTTATGAAAGCTGCACAGCTTTGCTGGCCGACCATCTTCCGGACCTGAGTCCGGAGGGGCTGGTCTATAACAATCGAAACACGACTATCCTGCGCGCGGTCAGCGGGGAGGGCCGGGCCAGCGCGGTAAAGATCTGCAGGATCCCCATGGAATCAGTGGGATACATTCGGCGTTTCTGCCAGGCCCTGGAGGATTCCGGCGGATCTTCGGATATCATCCCCATCCAAAGGCTGGTCCTGGCAGCTGAGCTGCCCGGGGATGAGTGTATCGCCATCATACAGATGCCCCTGATGCACAGTGTCTTCCTGCGGAGAAAGAAGGGGCAGGCAGTTGACTATGAGCAGGCCCAGACTTTGCTGGACTGGCATATCTGCATCGCCCGGGCCCTGGCTAAGATCCACAGTCTCGGCTTCCTTCATCATGATATCCGGCCGGAGAACATCATGGTGGATGATGAGGGCCGTGTGATGCTGGCTGACCTGTGCAGCATCCGGCCTTTGAGAGAACAATACAAGGGGAGGCTGCAGTTTTCTTCAATGTTCTGCGCGCCCGAGCTTGCCAGCCACGCGCCCTACGGGCCGGATGCGGATGTGTTCGCCTGGGGCCGGACCGTATTGTACAGTGTGTGCGGAATGCCATGTGATCCGGCTGGCAAACCTGCATCCGTCTGGCTGCAAGAGCAGGATGGCTATTATGAGTATCATTACCAGAGCCAGGGTCATGGGGAACAGAGGACCTGCCTTTTTGACCTGGACGAGAGGGCCGTTAACATGCTGGAGACCTCGGTCATTGCCCAGGCAGCAGAGCCCTGGGACCGTTATTCCGGGGGACAGGCCCTGCTTGCTGCTCTGGAGAGGGGATCCGGTCAGCCGGAGGCCTATGTCCGGCCGGACGCCGGCTGAAATTGCGGCGTGAGGGGCGGCATGATATAATCGACGCAAAAAAGGAGTCAGGGATTGGGTTTTAATTTCAGATCAACAATTTCATACAAAAGCTGGCTGGGTCCGGCTCTGGTCTTCCTGCTGGTGACTGCGGCCATGGTCATGACCTGCCCGGTCTGCCTGGCTCAGACCGCCGCGGAGGATCCTGCCATGGGGACCGCCGGCACCGAAGTGACACAGGCGGAGAGCCTGGATGATTTTATTGACCAGACCGCGCCGGACCAGGAGCTGCTGGACCAGGAAGGCCTGCTGCCGCAGGCGCCGGAGCCGGCGCCCTCGGCTGAGGATCCGGACGACCTGACCGCCTACGCCATGAAACGGATCCTGGTGGATGTTCCGCTTACATCATTTTATGGGGCGGAGAGCGCGGTGGAATACGAGGACCAGACTGTCCTGACCTTCGCCACGGAGGCAGAGACCAGGGCGGCCTACCAGGCCCTGACCGGGGACTATGGCCAGGACCATGTGCTTCTGGACGGGCTGATGAGCCTGGAGGATGAGAACAGCGATCCGCCTGATACCGGCGATACGGCGGACACCGGCGATACGGCCGATGACGGCCCCCGGTTCCACGGCTGGGGCACCGAGTACATGGGCATGCAGTATCAGCTGGCCCGGTACCAGGGAAGCGCCGAGCCGGAAGGCCAGGAAGACACCGGGCAGACCGACCCGGCCGCTTCCGACGGCCCGGCTGACCCGGTCACCATAGCGGTGCTGGACTCGGGGATCAACAAAGACCACGAGATCTTTCAGGATGTGAAGTTCTCGGACAGCAGCCGCAACTTCGTCCAGGGAACGGACAGGAAGATCGACCCGGCCTACCTGACCGACGATTTCGGAACCACAGGCCACGGGACCGCGGTCAGCGGGATCATCGCCGAGTCCATGCCAAAGGACCGGATCGAGCTGATGGTCCTCAAGGTGGCGGGTGAGAACGGCAGGATATCTCTGGTGACCATGCAGATTGCCATTGTCTACGCCCGGGACCAGGGAGCGGACATCATCAACATGTCCTTCAGAGGACAATATGAACCCTACCGGACGGTCCAGATCGAGGAGGCCTTGAAGGAGGCCGCGGGGCAGGGAGTCATCCTGTGCGCAAGCAGCGGCAATGATAAATATGATATGGACGAGCCGGACCGCTATATATTCCCGGCCGAAAGCCCCAATGTGCTCTGCGTCGGCGCCATCAACAATGACGAAACCATCTACTTCACAGGCAATTACGGAGACCGGGTGGACTTCACGGCTCCCGGTACCCAGCTGGAGACCGCCCTCAGCAGCGGCCCCTCAGATTACGGCACCAAACGGGGGACCTCTTTTTCCAGTCCCTACATCGCGGCCTGCGCGGCCTACCTTAAGCTGGACGAGGGGGACCACAATCTGGTCTCTGCCCGCTGCAGGATGATCCGCCTTGCCGCAGATCACGCAAAGGCTGGAGAGCCTGTCCACGACAGTAAATTCGGCTACGGCCAGCCAGCCTTTGCAGAAGACAGCCAGCTTGGCCCGGCAGAGCCCATCGGCAAACTGACCGTCACCGCATCCAGATCCTGCGTATATAAGGGCAGGCAGCAGATGCCTTCCATTGCAGTCAGCTTCGGCGGCCTGGCCACTTCCGCCTTTGACACCCAATACCTGACCGGCGGCGCGGCTATCGGAGCCCACAAGGTCAGGGTCACCATGAAAGGCTGCTTCACCGAAGCGCCCATGGCGGAGGTCTCCTATAAGATCCTTCCGGCAAGACCTGCCATCACCAAGCTGAAGATCAAAAGACCGGGATCGAAGAAAAAGCCGGCCAAGGCCAGGCTGACCTGGTCCAAAGGCCAGCGCTACTACCAGGTCCAGCTTTCCCGCAAGTCCAGCTTTTCCAGTAAAAAGACCTGGACCACCAAGAAGCGGGTCCGGACGGTCAAAAACCTGAAGAGGGGCAAGACCTATTACGTCCGGGTGCGGACCGGAAAGAAAACCGGCGGATCCATGTACTGGTCGGCCTGGAGCAAGGTCCGCAAGATCAAGGTCAGGTAGGCGAAACGGACCAAAATAAAATCAACCGCCGGGGAGCGGATGTGGTATCATAGACCCATGGCATACAACAAACCACCAGCGGAACACGCTTTTATCCGAATAGAGAAAGACCTGAAGGCCGGGGACCTGCCCAGCCTGATTTTGCTGTGCGGCCGGGAGGATTACCTGACCGACCACTACGCCCATGTCCTGATCGACCGCTTCGTCGAGCCTGCCAGCCGGCAGCTGGATCTGGTCAGCCTCAGCGGCGCCGAGGTCACACCCCAGGCCATCGAGGAAAACACCGAAGTCTTCAGCCTCCTCTCCGAGCGGCGGGTCATTTTCCTGCCGGGACTGATCGACCGCCACGGCAAGGTGGCCAAGCAGCTGGAGCAGAGCAAGAAGTTCGACGAGCTCCTGGCCAGGATGGAGGGCCTTCCCGATGGAGTCCTTCTCCTGATCACCGCGGAGAAGCCGGTCACCAGCGGCGACTATACCAAGCAGAGCGACGGCAAGCGGCTGAAGAAACTGCAGGCCGCTGTCGCAAAGGCTGGAGGGCGGACCTACGAATTCACCGCCCTTGAGCAGGGCCAGCTGCGGGGATTCATCGCCAAGCGTTTTCAGAACGCCGGCAAGGAATGCAGCTACAGCATCCTGTCCAGGATCAGCCGGGACACCGGCTACGGAAGCAGGTATAACGATTATGATCTTTTTGGCCTGGAAAACGACCTGAAGAAGATCATCGCCCACAGCGGCCGGCGCCGGGAGATCACCGAGGAAGACCTGGAAGGGATCCTGACCGTAAGCCCGGAAAACAATGTCTTTCGCATGCTGGACGCCATCAGTCTGGGCCGCAAGGATCAGGCCCTGATCTACCTGAATACTCTTCTTGAGGACGGGGACAAGGGTTTCCGGATCCTGTCCAATATCAACAAGCAGGTGGAGATGATGCTGACCGCTCGGCAGCTGCAGGATGAGGGGCAGAACCGGGCGGCGGTGATCAAGTGGGTGAGCAAGGAGGAGCACGTGTCGGAATTCCGCGCCAAGAACGCGGCGGACGCGGCTTCCAGGATCCCGGCGGCCAGGCTGAAGAACATGCTTCTGGCGGCCTACGCAGTGGAGGAGCACATCAAGACCGGACTGATGAGTCCGCGGCTTTCCCTGGAATATTTCATTTCTGAGGTGTAGGTGCCGGCGCCGCAGCATACGGCGCGGCTGAACTGAGGACAGCCTATGACGACACAAAGAAAGGCGGATATGGCCCTGGTGCTGGTGACCATGTGCTGGGGCATCTCATATTTTCTCATGGATCTTTGCCTGGAGGAGATGGATCCCTTTACTTTGAATGCCTGGCGTTTTCTGGGCGCCTTCGCCGTTGCCGCTGTGTTCAGTTTTCCCAGGATCCGGAACGTCAACAAGGTCACCCTGAAATACGCCTTCTATGTGGCCATTGCCCTGACCATCGTCTACGTGACCTGCACCTTCGGAGTCAAGTACACCACCCAGTCCAATGCCGGTTTCCTCTGCGCCATGACCGTGATCTTCACTCCCATCATGGCCTTCTTTGTCAAAAAAACGGTCCCCGGCAAAAAGCTCTATCTGGTCCTGGTCCTCTGTCTGGTGGGCATAGCTCTCATGTCCCTCGATGAGGATCTGCAGGTGGCCAGCGGTGACATTCTCTGTCTTATGTGTTCGGTCGCCTATGCGGCGGACCTTCTGATCACAGAAAACGCAGTCAGCAGGGAGGAGGTCAACGCTTATCAGCTGGGGGTCTTCCAGCTTTTGTTCACCGGTCTTTTCATGCTCGCCCTGTCCATTCTTTTCGGTGAGCCCTGCGTTCCTTCAAGCGGCATGGGCTGGTTCGGGGTGATCTTCCTGTCCATCTTCTGCACCGGCGTTTCTTTTATCGTCCAAAGTCTGGCCCAGCAGTATACCACAGCTACCCATGTAGGCATCATCTTCTGTCTGGAGCCGGTCTTCGCCGGCATCGTCGCCTTCTTCCTGGCAGGGGAGGTCCTCCTGCCGAGGGCCTATCTTGGCGCGGTCCTCATGCTGGCCGGTCTGGTCATCATGGAGATCGACATCCCCCGGTCCCGCAGGACTTCCTGACCACGGATCCAATGATTTTCCCATCAGGAGACCCATTTTACGAAAAGTTTCGTAAAAGCGGGCGGTTTATTGTGGTAAACCATTGACGCGACAACGAAACAAAAGATATAATGATATCAGAAAATTGAGAAATCAATTGAACGCGTGTAAGCTGTTTATCATAACTGGCAAAGGAGGACGACGACATGAACTATTTTGTATCAATAGAGAAGAAGACCGGGCAGAGGAGAAGTATAACACCGGTCCTTGCGGCAGTGATGGCCGCAGCAGCTTTATTCTTATGGCTTGGCTTGGCCCAGGCATCCTATGCGATAAGCGGCACGGACACGGCGAAGAATATCGAATGGAACTACAACGAATCGAATAAGACTCTGACTGTTGGTCTGATCAGTACCAGTGTGGATATGAAAGACCTGGACTATGAATACAGCACTCTTCCATGGAAAGACTATTGTGATTGTGATGAGATCAAAACTGTCGTGGTTTCAAAGGGAGTCATTGAGATCGGCGGTGATACGTTCAGACAATATCTCAACCTGGAGACGGTGAAGCTGCCGGCCAGTGTGAAGGTGATCACTGACCGTGCTTTCTCCGGGAATGACTGGCTTCGTTTGGTGTCACATCCTACAGGAGATTGCGAGATCATAACGAGCGTGGATGAATATGATAATGATATGGAACCGTTCGGGGGCTGCGACGATACGATCCTGACCTTTGAGATCCCGGAGGATCCCGACGGGACATCTCTGTTGGCGGAGTGCTGCAAGTATCGCGGCTTCAAGATCAAAGGACAGCCGGGATCTCTTCTGGGTGCCTATATCCCCGAAAAATACGAAGGTGACGATCCGCTGGATGAGGAGCCGGACCGGGGGATATTCTTCTTCACTAAGAAAAAATGGACCGGCAAAGCTCAGAAACCGGTGCCGACCGTCTATCTTTACGGGGAGAGGCTCTTATACGGTTCGGATTTCACATGCACTTACAGCAAAAACAAGAATGTAGGGGAGGCGACTGTCTACATCGAGGGTATCGGCGACTACTGTGACTCCACGGTCACACGTTTCATCATCTACCCCAAGGGCACATCGATCAAGAAGTTGACCGCGGGCAAGAAGAAACTGACTGTTAAGTGGCTGAAGCAGGATAAGAAGATGAGCAAGTCTCACATCACCGGTTATCAGGTACAGGTCGCGACCAACAAATCGTTCACCAAGAACAAAAGACAGAAAACGATCAAGGGCTACAAGAAAACATACAAGAC
>CAMOZS010000081.1 GCA_946631075.1 uncultured Bacillota bacterium
GGCGGAGAGAGCGAGCCTCCCGGTGCTGCCGGACAAGGATGAATTCCCGTACGCGATCCGCGTGGTCTCCGAGGTCCTTTCCTCCAACGGATCCACATCCATGGGATCCACCTGCGGAAGCTGCCTGGCTCTGATGGACGCAGGCGTACCCATCAAGGCGCCGGTAGCCGGCATCGCCATGGGTCTGATCGAGAGAGTCGAGGAGGACGGCACCAGCAAGATGGCCATCCTGTCCGACATCCAGGGCATGGAAGACTTCCTGGGCGACATGGACTTCAAGGTCACCGGTACAGCTAAGGGCGTAACGGCCATCCAGATGGATATCAAGGTCCACGGACTGTCCAGAGAGATCCTGGAGAAGGCTCTGAAGCAGGCTAAGGAAGGCCGGATGCACATCATGGCCGCTATGCTGGAAGACCTGCCGCAGCCCAACGAGGATCTGTCCCCGTACGCTCCGCGCATCGAGACCATGCAGATCGAGGTCGACCAGATCAGAACAGTCATCGGCAAGGGCGGCGAGACCATCAACCGCATCATCGACCAGACCGGCGTCAAGATCGACATCGAGGACGACGGCACAGTCTTCATCGCGTCGCCTGACGGTGCAAGCCTGGCAGCGGCAAGAGAAGAGATCGAGATGCTGCTGAAGGTTCCCGAACCGGGCGAGATCTACGAAGGTAAGGTCACCAGGATCATGAACTTCGGCGCATTCGTCGAGATCCTGCCGGGTAAGGAAGGTCTGATCCACATCTCCAAGATCGCCAAGGAGCGGATCGACAAGGTCGAGGACGTTCTGAACGTAGGCGACGTGGTCAAGGTCAAGGTCACCGAGATCGACGATCAGGGCCGGATCAACCTGAGCCGCAAGGCCCTTCTGTAAGAATGAGAATACAAAAACTGTCCGGAATTCCGAGCTGTCGGATCCGGACAGTTTTTTTGTTCAGTCCTTATTTTTTACCCAGGGCCTTCCGCAGGGGATGGCGGATGGCATCCAGACGTTTTTCCGCTTTGGTCAGCCGTTTCTCGATCTCGTCCAGCCTTTGCTGCAGCCGGATCTGTTCGTCCCTGGCCTGGTTCAGCTGGCGCAGGAGCAGGGTGTCGGAAGCGGCAAAGCTACGGATGATGTCTTCGACAAGATAGGGGTTGTCCTCCTCTATCAGATCAACGCCTTCGACGAGGCCGGCGGAGCAGAGGTCATCGTGAACAGTTCCCTCAAGGATATCGACGTGGAATTCATGTAGGTCCGGCCAGATCCGGCCGGAAGTGGGGCTCAGCACGGCTCCACAATATATGGTGGTTTCAGGTCCGGAAGCTCTGCTATCACAAAGTTTTCGGGCTTTTTTCATGGACTTTTTTGGCCGGGATCTTATGAGAAATGGAGATTTTCGTATATACTGTATATACTTGGAAAAAGGGGAAGGAAGGGAAGTTTTTATGAAGAGATCCGCAGTCAAACGGATGCTTGTCTGGACGCTGATCCTGGCCTTCAGTTTCACCACAGCCATGAGCGGACTGCCCCAGCAGATGGCCGGGGGAGAGGACCGCTCAGCCTTTGCGGCAAGCTACCCGAAGCTGAAGACCATCAGCTATACGAAGACGGGCGTGCAGAAGAACGATATCGTGGCATTCGCCAAGTCCCAGATCGGCTACAAGGAAGGCAGCAACAACAACACCTATTTCGGCCACTGGTACGGCCTCAATTACGCTCCCTGGTGCGCCATGTTCGTATCCTGGAGCGCTGCAAAGGCTGGGGTGTCCAGGTCTGTCGTGCCGCGGCTTGCAAGCGCGGACCGTTCCTGGGCTAAGAAGCAGGGTGTCTATTATAAATCCAGACAGTGGGGCGGATCCTACACGCCCAAGAAGGGGGACCTGATCTATTTCTCCTGGAGCGTCCGTGATTACGCCGACCATATCGGCATGGTCACCGGGACCAAGACCGTGGACGGAAAGAAGTATGTCAATACCGTCGAGGGGAACAAGCATGACAAGGTGGTCACCGCTTCCTATCCGCTGACCAATAAGTACATCCTGGGCTATGCCCATCCCAAATACACGACCGGAGAGCCGGAGGAGACGACCACTACTCAGCCGGTCCCCTTCACCCTGGAGTACAGAGACGGCCTGGAGGAGACCGTGACCGATGAGACCAGCGAAACCAGCAGCGGCCAGGAGGAATCCGTCATCCCGCCGGAGGAAGGGATCTTCGGCCATGACGTGACCCTGTCGGATCACAAGTTCACGAGAAAGGGCTATAAGTATACCCAGTGGACGATCTACCGGGAAAACAGCAAGGGTGAGGAGCTCTACCTCTGCCGGGACAACGATGATCAGACCGCGGAGAAGTGGAAGAAGGCGGACGCCATACCGTCCGGCTATTCGACGGTCCTGGTGGATCTGGGCGGAAAACTGAATATCGCGAGCCCGGTTTCCGGGACCATCTACGCTGCCCCCGACTGGACCATCAAAAAATACAAGGTGACCTACGATCCCAACGGAGGCAGGACCGCCCCGGACACGCAGAAAAAGACCTGGGGTAAGGACCTGACCCTGACGACCAAAAAGGCCAGCTGGGCCGGCTATAAGTTCCTGGGCTGGAGCCTGGAAAAGAAGAGCGGGATCATCGACTTCAAACCGGGGGATAAGTACACTAAGAACAAGTCTATGACCCTTTACGCGGTCTGGGAGCCGATGACTGAATCCTTCCGGATCAAGGTGGTCAAAAAGTCGGGAACGGACCTGAGGAAGGGCCCGGCCTCGACCTTCAAGAAGGTGAAGAGAGTGAAGAAGGGGAAGCAGTACCGGATCGAGGCCGTCGATCACAGCTGGGGAAAGATCAAAGGCAAGAACTGGTGGATCAAACTCAAGTACACCAAAGTCGTGAAGTAGGAGAGCCTGACCCTTGTCATGACCGGCGGCCTTGGGTATAATAAGAGCCGTCATGAACGTATTTGTTGCAATCATGTTAATATTCGCCGCGGCCGGCTTCGTCGACAAGGCGCTGGAAGGACGGTGGGGGCTGTCGGAGCACTTCGACCGGGGCCTCTATACCATGGGGGCTATGGTCATCCCCATCGTCAGCATCTGCGCTGTCGGAACGGAGTTCGTCCGCCGGCATACTGATCAGGTGATGAGCCTGTCGGATCATCTGTTTTTTGACCCGTCCATGATCATCGGAGCCCTTCTGGCCCCGGACATGGGAGGGTATTTTATTTGCCGGGAGATCGCCGCCAGTCCCCAGCTTCTGGTGCTCAGCGGCGTGGTCCTGGGGACCCTGCTGGGCCAGGCCATCACTTTCCAGATGCCGGTCTTCATGGCCTCGGTCGACAAGGAGGATCATCCGGCCATGTTCCGGGGATTCATCGTGGGGATCATCGTGATCCCGGCCGGAATGGTCGCGGCCGAGCTGCTGATCCGGATGCCCGTCCTGCTCTTTCTCAGGCAGCTGGCTCCGGTCTTCGTCCTCTGTCTGATCATCGCCGCCGGCCTCTTCAAGGCACCAAAAAAGACCGCGCAGATCTTCGCGGTCTTTGCCCGTATCGTCAACTTGCTCTTCCTTCTGATGTTCGCGGTGACGGTCATCGGCCTCTTCATTCCAAGCCTTCAGTACGCCAGCCTGAAATCCGTCGAAGAGGCGGTCCTGATCGTCTTCAAGTCGGCCATCATCATCGCCGGCTCTCTGGTCATGTCTGAGCTGATCCTGAAGTTCTTTCGCCGGCAGATCCAGAAGATCGCCCAAAGGCTGGGCATAAACGAGGTGGCGACGGTTTCTCTTCTGATGACCTGCGCCACATCCCTTGCGGTCATGCCTCTCTTTTCGCAGATGGATGAGAAGGGCAAGCAGATCGTCAGCGCTTTCTCATTGAGCGGATCCTTCGTCATCGGCGGATCCATGGCCTTCGTCTCCAATGTGGCCGACGGTTACACAGTCCTTGTCTTCATCGTGACCAAGCTGGTCTGCGGGATCATCAGCGCCTGGGTCATGCACCGGATGTACCAGGCCCGGGGCTGACCGGCAGGGGGCCGGGATCAGACGGCCCGGCCTGAGCGGCCAGTCTGTCGTCTGACCGTCTATTCGACCGGCCGGAGCAGGCCGTGCCCGCTTTCCAGATACTCTTTTACCGTGCTCTCGGTGGTCCGGATGAACTCGGCCAGGGCAGGAGTAGCGTTCTTCAGCGTCTTGACCGTATAGCCCATGGTCCGGCAGAGGTCATCTTCGAATTCTCTCAGAATGACGTTCTCCGGAAGGAGGGAAGCCTGCAGGGCGGACATGATGTATACGCCCTGGTTCTGCTCCGTCAGCGCTATGCCGGCGGTGTCACTGGCGATCTCATAGCGGACGTTGGGCTGGAAAGGATAGGCGTCCATGACCATCTGGACGGTATCGTCCCAGCCTGCCGTGGGCATGATGAAATCGCAGCCGTTCAGGACCTGGGGCGGGATCTTCTTGTACCGGGCAAAAGGGTGATCCTTATGCATGATCAGGCAGAGAGGGTCACGGAAAAGGGGATGGAATTCGAATCCCTTGATCTTGGCGTAGGACATGAAGCCCATGTCGATATCGCCGCTCTGGAAGACCTCCGGAAAGGCGTGGTAGGGCAGCTCCGACAGGTTGACGGTGATGCCCGAAAAGCTCCTGGAAAAACGGGATATGATCTGGGGGACCACACTGACCAGCATGCTGTTCTGGGAAGCGATGAAGATGGTCCCGTCCATCAGTCCGTTGATGGCCCGTACCGTTTCCTTGAGGTCATCCTCGCTGTTGACGATCTGCTTGCAGTGGTAGAGGACACGGGCCCCGTCCTTGGTCGGCTGGACCTTGTCCTTGCTGCGGATCAGCAGGGGAAACCCCATCTCCTTTTCCAGAGAATCGATCATATATGAGATGCCGGGCTGAGAATAGCCCAGGGCCCTGGCAGCCTTTGTGATGCTGCCGGATTCCACTACCTGGATAAACGCGCGGTACTTGATCATATTATCTTCACTCCTTTATCAGGGATCTGCCGGTCATTTCCTCCGGGATCTCAAGTCCCATCAGATCCAGCAGGGTAGGCGCCAGATCGCAGAGCTTGCCGCCATCGTCCAGGGGACGGGGCTCCTTGGCGATGTGGATCAGGGGAACGTCGGCCAGGGAATGGGCGGTCATGATATTGCCCTCCGGGGTCAGCATCTCATCAGCGTTGCCGTGATCTGCCGTAAGCAAAATCTGGCCGTCCTTGGCCAGGATGGCGTCGACGATCCTGGGCACGCAGGCATCCAGGGTCTCGATGGCCTTGACCGCTGCCTCCATGACGCCGGTATGGCCGACCATGTCGGCGTTGGCGAAGTTGAGGATGATCACATCATACTTATCAGTCTCTATGGCTTCCAGTACTTTCTCGGTCACCTCCGGTGCGCTCATCTCCGGCTGCAGGTCGTAGGTGGCTACCTTGGGAGAGGGGACCAGGATCCGGTCTTCCCCTTCATTGGGCTCTTCGACGCCGCCGTTGAAGAAGAAGGTGACGTGGGCGTATTTCTCGGTCTCCGCGATCCTGAGCTGCTTCAGGCCCAGGGAGGAAAGGTAGACGCCCAGGGTATTGGCCGGAGTCTCCGGCGGGTAGGCCAGGGTCACGTTGGGCAT
Organism: uncultured Bacillota bacterium; assembly: GCA_946631075.1. Lineage (GTDB taxonomy): Bacteria > Bacillota > Clostridia > Peptostreptococcales > Anaerovoracaceae > Lentihominibacter. The sequence continues at coordinate 5,618 of CAMOZS010000081.1, forward strand.
GGCCGCGTCGTACTGGGTCATGCAGACATAGCAGAGGTCGTCGATGACCTTTTTTCTCTCGAATCCGTCAAAGTCCTTATCGACGAAGGCCCGGGTGATCTCCCTGGCCCGGTCGGGACGGAAGTTGAACATGATCATAGCATCGCCGTCATCTACGGGAAGGGCCCCGTCGACGATGGTGGGCAGGACGAATTCGTCGGTCTCGTCCCGGTCATAGGCCTGGAGGACCGCTTCCTGTCCGCTGGCGGCGTGAAGGGCATCTTCGCCGATCATGGCGTCGTAAGCTTTGACCAGACGCTCCCAGCGCTTGTCACGGTCCATGGCGTAGTAGCGTCCGGAGACGATGCCGATGGTGCCCAGACCGGTTTCCTCCATGTGACGGCAGAGCTGGTCGATATAGGTGCCTGCGCACTTGGGCGGAACGTCACGGCCGTCCAGGAAGCAGTGGACGCAGAGCTTCTCGACCCCTTCCTTCTTGGCCATGTCGATCAGGGCGAAGAGGTGGGTGATGTGGCTGTGGACGCCTCCGTCGGAAAGCAGGCCCAGAAGGTGGAGGCAGGACTGGTTCTTCCTGGCGTGGGCCATGGCTTTGAGCAGGGCCTCGTTGCGGAAGAAAGCGCCGTCTTCGATCTCCTTGGTGATCAGGGTCAGGTCCTGATAGACGATCCGGCCGGCGCCGATGTTCAGGTGGCCGACTTCGGAATTCCCCATCTGCCCGTCGGGCAGGCCTACATTGAGCCCGCAGGCCTTGAGGGTGGTATGTGGATAGGTGGTAAAGATCTGATCCAGGTGAGGCTTATTGGCGGCGGCAATGGCGTTGCCCTTTGTCTCCTCGCGCTCCCCGAATCCGTCCAGGATCATCAGCATGGTTGGCCTGTGAAAATCTCTCATTAATATTTACCTCCTTGAAAAAGTCGTTTATACTGAATATATCTTAACACATATGGAGGCAAATATGAATTTCGAATCGATCTTTCGCGCCAAACAGGAATGGAGCCATTTCAAAGCCCGTCATCCCAAGGTCCCGGCCTTTATCGACGCGGTCCAGAGCAGGGATTACTGCGAGGGGATGGAGATCGCTATCGCTGTCCGCTATCCCGACGGGGAGCAGCACAAGGCCGGCATCCGGGTCACCAAAGAAGACCTGGAGATGCTGAAATTACTTAAGTCTTTACGGTAGTACATTTGTACTACCGAGGAGTACGTTTGTACTACCCAAGAGGAATATATATATGACACAGACACTGCGCCTGAAAAATGACCGGATCCTCCGCTTTGACCGGATGGAGATGATGGGGATCGTCAACGTGACCCCCGATTCTTTTTATGCCGGCTCGCGGATGATGGAGGAAGCCGGGGACCAGCGGCCCGCGGACGATGATGGCCGGCTGACTGCGGCCGAAGGCCGTCTGGAGGCGGCCCACCGGGCGGCTTTCGCAAAGGCTGCCCAGCACATCCGGGAGGGAGCACGGATGATCGATATCGGCGGGGAATCGACCCGGCCGGGATCTGCTCCGGTCACCGAAGACGAAGAGATCAGCCGGATCTGCCCGGTGATCGAGATGATCCGCAAGGCCTATCCGGAAATCGTCATCTCCGCTGACACCTACCGGGCGGGGACAGCCAGATACGCCTTACAGGCGGGAGCCGACCTGATCAACGACATCTCCGGCCTGACCTTCGAACCGGCCCTGGCCGACGAAGTCGCGGATGCGG
>CAMOZS010000082.1 GCA_946631075.1 uncultured Bacillota bacterium
GGGTCCGGGAAAAAAGATGTCGGGAGCCATGGCTGCCGCAAGGCCCGCGGCCGTCGCGAAGAGGCCGGAAAAGGCAGCCGCCCCTACCAGAAATCCGTGGGACCGAAGCAGAAGACCGATCCTTCCGCTGCAAAGGAAGGAGTCGGGCCTGGCCCCGTATTCCGGATGATCCTTAAAGTCCTCTCCCGGTGAAAAGACCAGGACCACCTCCGAAAAGTCCCGCTCCAGACTTTGCATATCGATCCGCCGCCTGCCGTAGGCCGGATCGTTGATATAACAAAAACCGCCCTTCATCCCCTCGTAGACAACGAAATGATTCCGCTGCCACCAGAGAATGCATGGCGGAGACAGCTCCTGCAGGTCCTCGGTATCGATCTGGTATCCGTCGCACTGAAGGCCCCGCCTGATCGCCGCTTTGACGATGTTCCTGGCGCTGCTTCCGTCTCTGGAGACGTCCGTTTCCGCACGAAGCTGTTCTAAGGGGACGTACTGTCCGTAATACTGCAGGATCATGGAGAGGCAGGCAGCCCCGCACTCTGTGGCTTCGATCTGCAGGACCGTTTCGGTCGAAGCAAAAGTTTGCCGTTTCGCCATGTCAGAGCACCTGCATCAGGTCGCTGTCCCTGGCTTCGATGTTCAGCTTCTTCATGGTCCGGGTCAGGATCACCCTGACGTTTCCCGGCGTCATGTCCAGGGCCTCGGCAATATCCTTGGTCTTCATCTCCCGGTAATATCTCATTACGATGATCTGCCTTCTGGTCTCATCCAGGCCCGACAGCAGCTCATCCAGGTAGCCGCGGATCTCCTCCAGATGCATGGCCCGGTCCATGTCCTCCTCGAAGGAAGGCTCCATCCACTCCATCTCATCCAGGGAGGACTCCCCCTTCCTGTCTCTGTAGTAGTTCTTCAGGGTGTTGTTCACGATGGTGAACAGCCAGGTGGAAACCGCCGCCTTGGAAGGATCGTAGCGATGGATATTCTTATAGCATTTGATAAAGACATCGCTCGTCAGATCCTCCGCGGTGTTGTGATCACCGATCTTTGACCGGATATAGGACAGCACCTTTTCTCTGTATTCTACGTATATATCCTCAAAAAATCTGTCATCCTGACCTGCCATATCCTGCTCTCCGTTTCTCTAGTCACTGACGCTGACCACCAGCGCGGTAATATTGTCTCTTCCTCCCCGGTCTGCCGCCGCCGCGAGCAGTTTCCCCGCAATCACAGCCGGTGTTTCCTGTATGTTTTCTGCCAGCAGCTCTTGCAAAGGCTGGTCCGGGACCATGTCCGTCAGTCCGTCGCTGCACAGAAGGAACATGGTCCTTCCGCTGAGAGGGATCCTGGAGACGGCCGGCTCAAGAAGGAATTCCTCTTCCGGGATCCCCAGATGCTGGCTCAGCATCCCCTTCCCCAGTCCCGGCATATCTGTCCGGTGATCCAGGGAAAGCTGCCGCAGCCCCCGTTCATCATACTGGTAGATCCTGCAGTCGCCGAGATTGCAGACGGATGCGGTGTCACCGGTAATGACCAGAAGGGCGATCGCCGCCCCCATCCGGCTCACCAGCCTTCGGGAGGCCTCTTCGCAGATCATCCGGTTGGCGCTCCGGATGTAGTCGCAGAAGCGGTCCGGCAGATCCGGCCCGTCGAATGAGGCCAGCTCTTTCACCGCGATCAGCGAGGCCACCTCTCCGTAGCTCTCGCCCCCCATCCCGTCGCAGACGGCGTAGACATGGCAGGACCTGCCCCCTTCTTCGAAAGGCTTCCCCGCCTGTTTCCCGTCTTCGATCCAGGCTCCGTCCAGGTAAACATTATCTTCATTTGAGGTCCGGATCAGGCCCGGACTTGTTTTGCAGGCGGCTCTTACTTGCATCCGGACCATCCTCCTCCACAGATCCTATTGTAACAGAAGCCACAGACAATATCCATTTGCTCCTCTATTTCGTCCGGAATTTCCTGGTCTTGGACCATTTGCCGTAGACCATGATCCCGTTCACGTTGCGCACGCCCCGCACTTTGACGTAGTAGGTCGTCTTCCTGCTGAGCCCGACCAGGCGTACCTTGCGTGAGCTGATCCGGACCATGCCGTATTTCTTCTTTCCTTTTTTCTTGATCGCCACCTGATAGCTGCTGGCCCTCTTGGTCTTTTTTGACCGGACATTGACGTAATTGCCGCCCCTCTTCAGGCTTGTGATCTTGGCCCTTTTGGGCTTCTTCATCGACCTGGTGCTGACGGCTCTGATCCTTCCCTTGTAGGTGGTGACATACTGGCGGGCCTTGTCAAAATCGACGATCCCCATTCCGTAGTAGTGGTCGTAGCCCGCCTTGCCTTTGTCCCTGGCTGTTTTTTTGAGGACTTTGACGAACTGGTCGTGCTTCAGGGACGGATCGATGGACCTGGTCATGGCCGCCAGGGCCGATACGACCGGGGCTGCCATAGATGTCCCGCTCATGGATACATAGGACCTGGTCGAATGGATCCCCAGACTCCTTACGTTCACGCCCGGGGCCGCGATGTCCACCGAGTCATTGTGCTCGGAGACGCTCCATTTCCCGCCGTCTTTCCTGACCGCGGCCACGCCTACCACCGATGGAAAGGCTGCCGGATACATGAAGAGGGTGCTGCTCTCATTTCCCGCGGCGGCCACCAGGATCATGCCCTTGCGGGCCGCGTTTTTGCAGGCCTTCTCGAAGGAGGCCGAATAGAAGGGAGTGCCGAAGCTCATGTTGACCACATCGACATCCTGTCTTTTGGCCAGGTGATTCAGGCCGGAGATCAGGTCCTTGATCTCACCTTCCCCGGTGTCGTCCAGGACCCTGACCGGAAGGACCTTCACCCCGGGCATGAGTCCGCTCACGCCCTTGTGATTCCCCATGGTCGCCAGGATCTGGCCGGTCACGAAGGTCCCGTGGCCGTCCCGGTCTTCCGCCGTGCCGTATTTTTTGGTGTAGATGGGTTTGATGATCCTGCCGTAGTTCAGATCCTCATGTCTTCTGCTCTGGACCGAAGCTCCTACCAGGCCGGTATCCATGACCGCGATCACCGGCGTATCCGCCCCTGCCTGTCCCTGTCCCAGGACTCCGGCATTCCAGACATTCTTGATCCGGATGGTGTTGATCATGGTCCTGTTATAGCTGTCACCGGGATCCTCCGAATAAAAAGCATGGACCAGATAATTGGGCTCGATGCTGTCGATGGCGGAAAGGTCGGCCACATCCTCGATGACCTCAAGGGACTCCGCCGCGTAGACTTCTCCGCTGCAGACCTCCTCTGCCACTTCCTCATCATCGATCTGCTCGATATTCTCTTCGATCTGCCCGATCTGCTCCTCAGTCGCCTCATCCTTCAGCGTATAGAGAAAGCCGTTGTATTCGCTCTCATCGATCTCTTCCAGCGGCACTTCCTCCCCCTGAGGCCCGCTGACGCTGAGCAGGTCCTCGATCTGCGGCTCCTGGCCGGCGGTCTCCGCCGGTCCTTCCGCCGCGAAGCCTGCGGCCGGCAGGCAGGTGACGGCCATCATCATGGCTGTAATGACAGCAGCTGTCTGTTTCATTTTTATCATCTCTTCCCACTCCTTTTATTTTAACTGATGCCGGTCCACGACCTGGGGGCTTTCGACCCGGTCGCTGTAGCAGCTGTCCGGGATCAGGCCCTGGTCGATCCCGCCTTTGTAGGGATTACCTTCTCCCTCCCAGCCGAGAGGATGGACTCCCTCTGTGTCATAGCGGATCAGCTCCAGACGGTCCGGCCAGACCCGGCATACCGTCCCGGTCAGCCGGTCATCCGCCGCCTGGTACTGGTCCGCGGCGCCCGCGTCCAGTTCCTCCGGTCCGCAGTTCATATAATATCCGATGTAGCCTCCGTTCAGATAAGTGAAGGCCAGTTCTTTCTCTGTATAACGGTCGGAATTGACGTCATCCTCCCCGAAGTCCGGGACGATCAGGCTGTCCCCGACTCCTTTATAGACGCTGCTTCCGCCCAGATAGCAGTCCCAGCCTTTGGAATGATCGTGTCCGAACAGATAGACGATGTCCAGGGACCGGCCCGCCTCATTGACCACGTCGAAGATCAGCGAAGAGTACAGGTTGTCTCCCGTCGTGTGTCTTGACGATGTCCTGGCGGTGTAGTGGAGAGGCACGTGGCCCGCGATGAAGACCGGCCGGCTCTCCCCCGCCGCGATCAGCTGGTCAAAGCATTCCTTCATCTCAGCCGATGACCGCTTCACCTTCTTCAGGCAGCCCGGGACCTTTCCCTGTTTCCAGGGGAAATCATTCTCCGTGTTGAGGACGTAGATCAGGAAGTCATCGAACTCATGGAGTCCGGAGGATGCGATGGATCCCGTCAGCTGATCGTGGTTGCCCTGGATGAAGAGGAGCTGGTCCTCATCCATCCCGGGAAAAACATCTTTCACCGCGCCCCGGATCTCCTCTATGGAGTCCTCCGGGCTGAGCTGGTAATCGTGGAGGCTGCGGTCATTGGTATAGTCCCCCAGGAACACTGCCTCATCCGGCTCCTCCTCTTCAGAACTCACTGTCTCCAGGATCCCGGTCAGGGTCTCCTCCGGCCGGGGCCAGCCATCCTCCTCCTGGTAATCGGAGGCGAAAAATATGGTCGACAGGGGCTCATCCGGCTTCTCCGCCTGAGTCTGGCTGGGACTTGTCTCCCGGCTGGCCTCAGTCGTTTGCTGAGTCTGCTGGTCCTGATCCGTCTTCGTCCCGCAGCCGCAGGCAAAGAGCAGGATCAGGATCAGGATGATCCCTGTGATCCCCCGGCGCAGGAGGTATTTACTGTCCGCTTCTCTTCTCGTATCCATACTCCTCTTCCAATGAGACCGCTGTCTTCACGTCGTCGGTAAAATAGGTGTCCACGCCCATGTCTATGGCCCGCCGGATCGTATCCTCTCCGTTCAGGGTCCAGGCGCTGAACATCTTGCCGCTGTCATGGACCTTGCGGATGTTGTCCTCCGTCATCAGATAATCCTCGACGGAGATGATGTCGATATATGGCTCGTCCAGGGCCTGGTCGATGGGATCCTGAAATTTGCTGAGAAATAGCTTGGGCATGTCGGGGAAAGTCCTTTCCAGGATCCGCAGGGCTTCCATGTCGAAGCACTGGGCGATGATCCGGTCCTGATTGCCGTACTGCTGTACCAGGGCGGTGAAGGCGTCCACCGTCCGCTGGTCAGAACTCTTGAGCTCCACGACGTAGGTCACGGAGTCTCCGTAACGGTCGAAGACCTCACTGAGCCGGAGGACCTTCTCCCCGGCATGGGTCCTGAGCTGATCGATCTCAGCCCCCGTCATGTCGGCGTAAGCCCTGCTGTCTCCCGTCATCCGGTAGGCGTTGGTATCGTGGGAGAGGAAAAGGATCCCGTCGGCGGAGATGACGATGTCCTGTTCGATCATCACCGCGCCGTCCGCGATGGCTTCATCGTAGGCAGTAAAAGAATGCTCCAGGGATGCTCCCGAGCTTCCCCGGTGAGCATACACGTGCCGGGCCGCCTGGTCCTTTGCCGCGGCCTCTTCGCCCTCTGCCCTTGCCTTCCCGGCTGTATCCGATACCTGGCGGGCTGCCTCACTTATGTATTCTGCTGCGGAGGCGCTGCCCGCCTCCTGCTCCAGACCCTGATTCCGGTCATAGAGCATCCAGGCAAGCAAGGCTCCGTTGATCAACAGGGCCGCGATGATACACAAGCCCAATGTAAAACGTTTCGATCTCATGATATTCGGATTATATCACATAAAAAGACTGAGCAGGAGTCTTTATCTTCTGCCCAGTCCCTTGTTGTCTTCCTTGTCCTAGAACCAGGAGAACCATCCGAACTCTTCGTCTGAGTCCTCATCGTCCTCATCGTCCAGTTCTTCGTCGTCTTCGTCTTCTTCGTCATCGTCGAGCTCTTCGTCATCGTCGTCCGCGTCTTCGTCGTCCAGCTCTTCTTCGTCGTCATCCCAGGCTTCCTCTTCGTCGAGTTCTTCCTCGTCGTCATCCCAGGCTTCCTCTTCATCCAGCTCTTCTTCGTCGTCCGCCGGATCCTCTGCCAGTCTGCCGTCCTCATCGTCTTCGACCGGATCCGGAGTATCGATATCTTCCGGCTCATCCGGGATCGGAACGACCTCTACAGGCTCCTTCTTCTTGTTCTTGTTGTTCTTGCCTCTGTTTGTCCTGTCCTTGGAGTCCTTGTCCTCCTGGCCCGGATCAGGTTTCACTGTGGGCTTTTTGGGAGTGGAGACATTGCCCGGCGCTTTGACCTTCTGTCCCGGATTCTGCAGTCTGGGGTCTGCCTTAGCCTGCTGGCCGCTGTAGCTGGGGCGGGAATTCTGTCCCTGCATTGCTGACTGGGGGATCTGCTGACCGTTGCAGTCCATCGGCTGACCGTTGTAATCCATCGACTGGCCCTTCTGGTAAGCTGCCTCAGCCTTTGGATCATCGGCTCCTACCTCCAGAGCCTGGTCTTCGTCCGCAGCCTGGTCCTCGTCGCTGACGTACTGCTGCTCGCTTGAAGCCTTGTCCTGATGGTCCGCTGTTTCCGCGTCTGCCTTATGGAGCATCAGCCCGCTCATGCATCCGGCAACGACCATGACGACCGCGACCAGAGCAACGACTAATTTCCTGCTTCCGCCGGAATGATCCTGCAGATCCTGGTATTCAACGAATGCTCCGCACTCTTCACAGAAGGCGTTCCCTGCCGGGATCGGCGCTCCGCAATTCTCACAAAATGTCATGTTCTGTTCATCTCTGTACATCGGTTTCATCCTCCAACTATCGTGTCTTGATCATGTTTTCTGAAACCTTGTACACAGCTTCTGCAGGATTGTTACAGCAAACAGAAATATTTTTTAGATTTTTTATCTGTTGTTTTCTTCCAGCTTCAGAGCCCTTGCCGGATACTGGGTGAAATAGGCGTCCAGGCCCATATCGATCCCCTCCCGGATCTGGTATTCCTCATTCAGGTTCCAGGCCGCGAAACCCTTGCCGGCGTCATGGGCCCTCCTGCAGTTGGCCCCGGTCATCATCCCCTCATCAACGCTGACCGCGACCATATCGGCGCAGTCAAGACCCAGAGCCTCCTCGAAGCTGACCCGGTTCATGTCTCCGTCGTCATGGAGGATAATGGATGTCATATCGGGGAATTCCTCTTTGACCCGGCTGAGGATCCGTGGGTAGAAGGACTGGATGATCACGTTGTCCTCCAGACCATGATCATGGATCAGGCGAATCAGCTCCTCTGCTGCTTCCGTCTTCTCGTTTTTGATCTCTACTACATAGATGATGGA
>CAMOZS010000083.1 GCA_946631075.1 uncultured Bacillota bacterium
GTCACCGCCGAAGGTGATGAACTTGAAGGTGTCTTTGACCTTGCCTTTTTTCTTCAGGACATTGTATGCCGCCTCGACGCCGGACATGGTAGCGCCGGCATTCTCGAAGGCGCTGTGGATGTAGCTGTCATAGTAGGCGGTATTGGGATAGATGAAGCTGGATACCTCCAGACATCCGGTGGCATTGCCTACGACGGCCTTATCTCCTTCTTCCAGAGCCCGCAGGACGCCACGGACGGCTATCCCCGCGCCGCAGCCGGCGCAAAGGCGGTGCCCTCCGGCCAGCCTCTCCGGTTTATTGACTTCTCTTTTAAGATTATATGCCATGATCTTCTCCTGTTATCTGACCGGCTGCTCATCGCGGTCACGGACACAGATGTAACGGTAGACCTCATCGGTCTTTCCTGCGGTCACGTCCTCATCCAGAGCTGCGAATACCTGCCGGAAATGATCGACGGTCACGTCTCTTCCGCCCAGGCCGTAGATATAATCGACAGCCAGCGGCCGGTCCTCCATATCGTACATAGCGCTTCTTACTTCCGCGAACAAGGGTCCGCTGCATCCGTTGAAGCTCTCCGCCTTGTCCATGACGGCGACTGCCTTGACGCGGGACAGGGCCTTGACCAGTTCTCTGGCCGGGAATGGCCGGAAGACCCGGATCTTGACCAGGCCGACCTTGCGGCCTTCCTCTCTCAGCTGGTCCACGCAGGCCTTGGCGGTTCCAGCGCTGGAGCCGATGACCACTACTGCCGTCTCCGCGTCCTCCATCCGGTATTCCTCGATGAAGCCGTAGTGACGGCCGGTCATGGCCTCAAATTTCTCTGCCACTTCCAGGATGGCGCTTCCGGCCTCCTTCATGGCCTGGGCCTGGGCCCGCTTGACTTCCATATAGTACGGTGCCGTCCCGTAGGGGCCGACGGCCAGAGGTTCTTCTCCGTTCAGCAGCCAGGCTTCCGGTTCGTATTCTCCGACGAACTCTTTGACCTTCTCGTCCTCGATCAGTTCAATGTTGGAAACGCCGTGGCTGGTGATGAAACCGTCCTGGCAGACCATGACCGGCAGCCTGGTCGCTTCGCCGATCAGAATGGCCTGGATGAAATTATCGTATACTTCCTGATTGTCTTCCGCGTAGATCTGTATCCATCCGCTGTCCCGTGCTCCCATGGCGTCGGAATGGTCATTGCCGATGCTGATGGGGCCGGTCAGGGCCCGGTTGGATACAGCCATGGTAATGGGAAGACGGGAGGATGCCGCTACATAGAGCAGCTCCCACATATAGGCCAGTCCGCAGGAGGATGTCGCCGTTACCGCCCGTGCTCCCGCAGCTGATGCTCCGATGCACACAGACATGGCGCTGTGCTCCGACTCGACCGGTACGAACTGGGTGTCCACCAGCCCGTTGGCCATGAACTGGGAGAAATATTCCGGGATCTCCGTGGACGGAGTGATGGGAAATGCTCCGCAGACATCCGGGTTGATCTGTCTCATGGCAGTGGCAACCGCTTCGTTGCCGGACATTCGTTCTCTTATTGCCACTACTTCTCCTCCTTCACATAATCGATGGCGTCAAAGGGGCATACGTTCACACAGATGCCGCAGCCTTTGCAGTGATAAAAATCAAAGTCGGCCCGCTTCTCATCCTGTACCGGGATGGCGCTGTCGGGACAGAAGGGCACGCAGAGAAGACACTGCTTGCACTTGTCTTCCTTGAAGACGGGGGTCATGACCCGCCACTCGCCGGTGTTGATGTAGCGGGAAGTGGCCGGTTCGTAGATCTCGGCCCCTTTCGTTATATCCTGCCAGCTGATGTTCTCGTTGATATCTGCTGCTTTGATCCTGTTCATTCTACATGTACCTCTTCCAGGGTTTTCTTGAGCGCGTTCATGTTGCCTTCGATGACCTCCGGTTTGGACCGGAATTTGTGCTCGAAGGACTGGCGCATATCTCTGGTAAACTGTTCTTCGTCCAGGACCCCGCTGGCCTTGACGACCGCCGCCAGCATGGGTGTGTTGGGGAAATTCTTTCCCAGGGTCTCGGTGGAGATCCTCTCCGCGTCGACGATGCAGAGCTTGCCCTGGTATCCCCCCAGCATCTCCCGGATCTTATCCTGGGAATGCTTGCTGTTGATGATCAGGATCCCGCCTTCTTTCAGCCCATGGAGCACGTCGACCGTGTGGAGCAGGGTCTCATCGACCACCACCACATGATCCGGCGTATAGATGTTGGAATGGACCGTCAGTTTATCGTCGGAGATCCGGTTGTAGGCGGTGATGGGAGCACCCATCCGCTCCGGACCGTATTCCGGGAATCCCTGAACATACTTGCCCGCGAAAAAGGCTGCCTCCGCCAGAAGCAGGCAGGCGGTCTTGGCCCCCTGTCCTCCTCTGCCGTGCCAGCGAATCTCGACTGTCTGACCTGTAGTACTGTTCATTGTCAGATCCTTTCTGATGTAATGATCTATAAAAACATTGCAAACTCGCGAAAAACTACCTATATAGCTTAACGCAGCAGGCCTGCAATGTCAATATTCTTTTGTGTTTGAATCACAATACTTTTTGAATAAATTTGTGTCTGGACACTACGCGCTCCTGGCGACCGCGGGCTCATCGGGCTCAGGCCCCGGCCCCTGCGGCCTTATGCCGGATAGATATTGACCACCTCGTCGGAAGCGACGGCAGCCTCGATCAGGGCCTCGCAGTCCAGTTTGCTTTCGGATGCCAGGATCCGCTCCAGTTTGGGTTTGGTCACCGGATGCTTGGGCAGGAAGACGGTGCAGCAGTCTTCATAGGGCTCGATGGACTTCTCGTAGGTGCCGATGTCTTTGGCAAGATCCATGATGTCCACCTTGTCCAGCCCGATCAGGGGCCGCATGACCGGCATGGAAACCGAAGCGTCGGTCACTACCAGGGCCTCCGCCGTCTGGCTGGCCACCTGTCCCAGATTCTCTCCGGTGATCAGCATGCCGCACTCGGTGTCTTTGGCAAGCCGCTCGGCGATCCGCATCATGAACCGGCGGACCAGAATGGTGGTCTCCTCTTCCGGACAGTTCTGGACGATCTGTTCCTGGATGGGCAGGAGGTTGATCACGTGCATCCGGAAGCGGCCGCAGTAGGTGGCGACCAGGGATGCCAGCTCCTCTACCTTCTCCCTTGCCCTCTCGCTGGTGTAGGGATAGGAATGGAAGTGGACCGCCTCGATCAGCATGCCCCGCTTGGCCATCATCCATGTGGCCACCGGCGAGTCGATGCCGCCGGAAAGCAGGGTCATTCCCTTGCCGTTGGTGCCCAGGGGCAGTCCTCCGAATCCGGGGATCTTGTCCTGATAGATATAGGTCTTATCGTGGCGGACGTCCACGAAGAGCCGGCAGTCCGGGTTGTGGACATCGACTCTGAGGACCTTACAGCCTTTGAGCACCGCGGCGCCGATCCTGCGGCCGATCTCCGGCGACTTGACCGGGAAATTCTTATCCGCCCGCTTGGCCTCGACCTTGAAGGTCTTCACGCCCCGCTCCTCGATGACTTCCAGCATGTATTCCACGGCTGCCGCCCCGATGGCCTCCATATTGCTTTCGCACTCGACGGCCGGACTGATGGAGGCGACGCCGAAGACCTTGGAGATCTCCCGGATGATGGCCTGCTTGTCCAGGCTCCTGTCCGCCCGCACGAAGATCAGCCCTTCGTGGCGGTAGACGCTTACCCCGTCGAATTTCTTCAGGAGCTTGCGGATCCGCTCCGCCAGCATCCGCTCAAAATATGGCTTGTTCATTCCCTTCAGGGCGACTTCGCCGCATCTGACGATAAAAATATGTTCCTCGTTCATGTCTTTTTCTCCGTTGTCTCTTCTATGTTCTTACCGAAAGCTTCCCAGCCGGCGGAAGCGCGCCACAGCGGCCGCCGTCTTCTCAATGGTCTCTTCGATCTCTTCTCTGGTATTGTATCCGCTCAGGCTGAACCGGATGGCTCCTTCGATCTCCTTATCGGACCGGCCCATGGCCTGCAGCACGTGGCTCCTGCCCTTCTTGTTCGACGAACAGGCCGAACCGGTGGAAACGCAGATGCCCTCCTGCTCCAGGGAGTGAAGGAGCACCTCGCCCCGGGTCCCCAGAAATGATACGTTCAGCAGGCTGGCGCAGCAGACTCCCGGCTCTTCCCCGGTCTCTTCCAGGCTGTTGATCAGGATATCCGGGATGTTCTCCCTCAGGCCGGCCAGCAGCAGCTTCCGCAGGTCTGCCACCCTTTCCATCCGGTCCTTGCGGTCTCCCGCGCAAAGGCTGGAGGCTGCTCCAAGTCCTGCGATGGCGGGAACGTTCTCCGTTCCTGATCTGAATCCCTTTTCCTGGCCTCCTCCGTGGATAAAGGCAGGGATCTGCAGATCCTTTCTCATCAGCAGGGCCCCGCTTCCTTTGGGTCCGTGGATCTTGTGACCGCTGATGGAGATCAGGTCCGCCTTCCGGGGAAGGGGGATCTTGCCGAAGCTCTGCACGGCATCGCAGTGGAGGATGGCCGGTGCCTTCCTCTCCCGGATGATCTGAGCCAGAGCATCGATGGGGAAGATGGTTCCCGACTCGTTGTTGACCTGCATCATGGTGACCAGGATGGTCTGATCATCGATGGCAGCCTCCGCCGCTTCAAGGTCCAGCCGGCCCAGATGATCCACTCCTACGCGGACCACTTCAAAGCCTTCCTGCTCAAGGGCTGCGCAGCTTTCCAGGACTGCCGGATGCTCCACGGCGGAGGTCACGATCCTCCTGCCCCTGCGCCGGCCTGCCTTTGCCGCGCCGAAGATGGCCATGTTGTCCGCCTCGGTCCCTCCGGAGGTGAATACCACCTGATCGGCGGTCCTTGCCGCAGCCTCGGCCACTTCCTTTCGGGCCTGCTTGACGGCCTTCTCGGCATCCAGTCCCATCCGGTGGAGGGAGGATGGATTGCCGTAGGTCTCCTCCATGCATCTGATCATCCGCTCGGTCACGAGGGGGTCTTGTTTCGTTGTCGCGCTGTTATCCAGGTAAATCATTTTTCCCCTTACACTTCAGAAAAACCGCACGCGCTGCGCGATACGGTTTTTGCTGTTTTCTTTATTGTTTCACCGGTCCCTGCCGGCTTCAGACTATTTGGCGTAATCGATCGCTCTGGTCTCACGGACCACGTTGACCTTGATCTGTCCGGGATACTCCAGTTCAGATTCGATCTTCTTGGAGATATCTCTGGCCAGAAGTGCGATCGCTTCATCGCCCACCTCATCCGGCTTGGCGATGATCCGGATCTCTCTTCCCGCCTGGATGGCGTAAGATGTCTCGACTCCGGGGGTGGTGTTGGCGATCTCCTCCAGCTTTTGCAGACGCTTGATGTAGGATTCCAGAGTTTCTCTTCTGGCTCCCGGTCTTGCTGCCGAAAGAGCGTCGGCCGCGGCGATCAGGACAGCCTCGATGGACTTGGGCTCGTAGTCGCCGTGGTGGGCGGCCATGCCGTTGATGACCGCGTCGGATTCCTTGTACTTCTTCAGGACTTCGATACCGATGTCGACATGGGTACCTTCCCTCTCGTGGTCAAGGGCCTTGCCGATATCATGCAGCAGACCTGCCCGCTTGGCCAGGGTCACATCCAGTCCCAGCTCGCCTGCCATCAGGCCTGCCAGCAGGGCGACCTCGACGGAATGCTTGAGGACGTTCTGTCCGTAGGAGGTCCTGTACTTCAGGCGACCCAGCAGTTTGACCAGCTCCGGATGGAGGTTGTGGATGCCCACTTCGAAGGTAGCCTGTTCGCCCTCTTCCTTGATGATGGCGTTGACTTCCCGCTCGGATTTGTGGACCATCTCCTCGATCCTTGCCGGATGGATCCGTCCGTCGACGATCAGTTTCTCCAGAGCCAGTCTGGCCACTTCTCTTCTGACCGGGTCGAATCCGGACAGGATGACCGCTTCCGGAGTATCGTCGATGATCAGGTCGATGCCGGTCGCGTTCTCGATGGCGCGGATATTTCTTCCCTCACGGCCGATGATCCGGCCCTTCATCTCGTCACTGGGCAGGGGCACCACTGAAACTGTGGACTCTGCCACATGGTCTGCGGCGCAGCGCTGGATGGCTCCCGTGATGATCTCCTTGGCCTTCTTGTCGGCGTTCTCTTTAGCTTTGTTCTCGATTTCCTTGTAGAGCAGGGCGGCGTCGCTTCTGGCTTCTTTCTCGACCTTCTCCAGGATGATCTCTCTAGCCTGGTCGGTGGTGTAGCCGGAGATCTTCTCCAGTTCTTCCAGCTGCTGCTTCAGCGCGCGGTCCATTTCCTGCTGCTTGCGGGTGATATTCTTTTCCTGTTTTGTGATGTTTTCTTCTTTTTTCTCAATATTTTCAAGCTTCCTGTCGATAGACTCTTCCTTCTGGATCAGTCTTCTCTCGGATTTCTGAATTTCGTTTCTGCGTTCGCGGATCTCCTTCTCCGCTTCGTTCCTCTGTCTGTGGGCTTCCTCCTTAGCCTCCAGAACCAGTTCCTTCCTGATGGTTTCTGCTCTGTTCTCGGCGTCCAGGATCATATTCCTGGCCTTGGTCTCGGCATTGCCGATGGTCTTCTCACCGATGGATTTTCGCAATATATAGCCTACCAGTATTCCAATGGCAAGCCCAAGCACTCCGATAATGATCGGGAGTATTACTGTCATACGGTTTCCTCCTTCTGATTCAATTGTCAAGTTTCAATTCTATTTCGATTTGATATTTTCGCTCAAAATACCAAGAGTATTACTGTAAAAAGTAATATATATAAAAAGTTAAAAACATACGCAGTTATTATAGGATGTTTTAGAGTTCAAGTCAACGGATTATCTACCATTTTTTTGCATTTTATGCATGGGCGGGCTGTCGCTTCCATTTTTTACTAATTTCTGCCGATTCAACATTTTTCGATTGTGTTGGCAGAATCCAGTTGCCGGGATCTGAGTAATCAAGGGGTAATTCTGCCCCAGGCCCTGCGCTGCAGGCTTTTTGCAAAATTGCCCGTTCATACCGAATCAGGGCTGACTGAGCGTGCTCGCTTTATGGCTGTCCGCACCGGTCACACGTAGGGACCGGCGGCCAGCGCGGCACGCTCTGAGTGGTCTGATTGCAAAGCATCAATACCAAAGCGGCTG
>CAMOZS010000084.1 GCA_946631075.1 uncultured Bacillota bacterium
TTCGGACAGGTCCTCGAAATTCACGTTGATATTCTCCAGGTGCTGATCATTGTCCAGCATGAACTGATAGAGATCATCCACCGGATTCCTGGTGTTGAGGATGTAATCCACATCTCTGAAGCAGCTGCGGGTCCTTTCCACCTCCCGGTAATACCAGCCCTCGATATAGGCGACCCCCTTCACGAAGGTCTCCAGCACATAGTCGTACTGCTGCAAAAGCTGGACAGCCGCCCGGACCGCTGCCGGGGACAGGCAGTTCTCATAGAAAGTCGTATTTTCCCGGATATCCGTGATGGATGCTCCGTTGGATGTCAGGGCATAGCGGATCCCTTCGATCTCGAACACATCTTTAGGGAGGGCTCCCAGGGGCCGCCCTGTCGCGACCACGATGTTCACCCCCTGCCGGGCAGCTTCGCTCATGGCCTCCCGGTTCCTTTTGCTGATGACTCGGTCATTATTGATAGTTGTTCCGTCCAGGTCCAGTGCGACCAGTTTGATTGCCATATCTAACCTACCTCTTCGCTACTATATCGATAAACTCCTGATTGATCCTGCGCACGGTACGCATGGTGCAGGAATCCCCATGTCCCGGATAGATGGTGATGTCTCCCGCCCACCGGTCCGCCACGGTAAGGACGCTCCTGACCATATCCTCTTCGCTGCCGTCGTCCAGGTCGGTCCGGCCCAGATCCACGTTGAAGACGAAATCCCCGGTGAAACAGGCTTTGCTCTTAGGGAACATGAAGCAGACGCATCCCCTGGTGTGGCCGGGAGCATGAAGGACCTGGAACCGTTCATCACCCAGCTTCAGGGACTCTCCCCCCTCCAGGTAGACGTCCACCCACTCTCCGTAGGCGTCGCAGTCCGCCCGGTGCATGTAGACCGGACAGTCCAGGTTCTTTCTCAGCTGGTCCGCCGCGCCGGTGTGATCGCTGTGATGGTGGGTCAGCAGGATCCCCTCCGGCTTCAGCCCAGCCTTTGCGATATATTGACTGAATACCTTCGGCTTGTAGCCCGGATCGATGATGTAGCAGCTGACGCCTGCATCATCGCTGATCACGTACCCGTTGGCCTCCAGGATACCGCCGATAAAACGTTTGATCTGCATCTTCTTCCTCCAATGCTACCAGTATACTGCAAAAGCTGGTCCCATTGCTATAGTAAATGCCAAAACATACCCACTTGATTTAAGCTGCGCGAAGTCGTAAAATGTAGTAAGTTTCAGTGTGTTGAGGAAAGGATAGAGATGAAAGTCGCAATCGTCGGTGCCGGCAAGCTCGGCTTAAATATCGCCAAGGCTCTCCTGGAGGGAGACAACGCGGTCACAGTCATCGATATGAATGAGGATAAGCTGCAGAAGGTCAGCGGGCAGATGGACATGATGACCATCAACGCCAACGCCAAGGAGATCTCTGCCCTTCGTTCCATGGGAATCTCCTCATACGATTTCCTGATCACGACGACCAAGAACGACGAGACCAATATCGTCATCGCCTCTTTTGCCAAGAAGCTGGGCTGCGAGAAGGTCATCGCCCGGATCCGGGACCCGGAGCACATGCAGCAGCTGGAGTTCATCAAGGAGACCATGGACATCGACTACATCGTCAATCCGGACCTTGGCATCACCGTCGAGATCTATAAATATCTGGCGGAGAAATACACTCTGAGCAACGGCATTTTTTCCAGCGGGAAGATCTCCCTGCTGGAGTTTCACGTGAACAAATACAAGGAACTGATCGGCCTTCCCATCCCCCAGTTCTCCAATGTCCTTCCCAACATGCTGGTCGTCGGGATCTCCCGCAACGGCAAGGTCATCATCCCCCACGGCGAAGACGTGATCAAAGATGATGACTTCCTTTACGTGGTCGGCGAGAAGGAACCCATCCAGCAGCTGAACAAGAAGGTCCACGAGCGGGGCAAGTACACCGACCTGCAGAAGGTCATGATCATGGGCGGCGGCAAGACCGGTTTTTATCTGGCCAAGATGCTGTCCGAGTTCGGCGCGGCGGTCAAGGTCATCGAGCAGAACAGAGAACGCTGCCATTACCTGTCCACCCACCTGAACGATGTTATGGTCCTGCGGGGCAACGCCGGGGACATGACCCTTCTGGAGGAAGAGAATATGGACTCCATGGACGCGGTGGTCACCGCGACCGGCTTCGATGAGGACAACCTCCTCCTGGCCCTGACGGCCAAGCAGAGAGGCATCGAGGACGTCATCGCCAAGGTGAGCCGTTCCACTTATACGGACATCATTTCCGCTCTGGGCATCGACATGGTCCTGAATCCGCTGGACATCACTACCAGCACCATCGTCCGTCTGGTCCAGGGCAAGAAAAAAGTTCTTTCGTCCCAGCTGATCCAGGGACAGGCGGAGATCATGGAAGTCATCGCCGGCTCCCACATGGACTTTGTCGGCGTGCCTCTGAAGGATCTGGAGCTGCCCAAGAGCATCATCATCGCGGCTGTCCACAGGGGAAGCGACGTGATCATCCCATCCGGTGATACTGTCATCGAAGAGAACGACCGGGTCATCATGCTCAGCCTGATCAGCGACATTTCCAGTACTGAGAAGCTTCTGAAGGACAACAGCAAGCTCCACTTCCTTTTCCGCAGGTGATATCATGGATCATGTTTTTCGCGCTGTGGTCCGGATGTGCGGGCTCATGCTGATCATCCTGGGCGCGGCTCTGATGCTGACATTTATCGTATCCCTTCTCAGCGGACAGTGGCGGGGAGGTCTGTGTTTCCTTGCTCTTGGCGCCGGGGCCTGCCTGATCGGGATCCTCAGCCGGATCTTCTGCAAGAGCAAACGGAGCAAGCTTCAGCTGGGGGACGGTTTTCTGATCGTCCTCGTTCTCTGGATCCTCATGTCCCTGTTCGGCGCTATTCCTTACATGGCAACGGGAACGGTCTCCGATCCGGCGTCCGCCTTTTTTGAGTCCTGTTCCGGCTTCACCACGACCGGGGCCACCGTACTGGACCATATCCACAGCCTGCCCCACGGCATCCTCTTCTGGAGAGCCATGACCAGCTGGCTGGGCGGCGTGGGGATCCTCCTGATCGCCACCACCCTGATGCCTACCCTGAGCCTGAACGGGCAAAGGCTGAACACACCGGAATACTACGGTCCTGTCCTTGAACGGGTCTCTCCCCGGATGATGGACGGGATCCGGACCATCATTTTCGTCTATACCGGCATGACCTTTATCGAGACCATCCTTCTGACGGCCAGCGGCATGAGCCTGTTCAACGCTCTGATCCACAGCATGTCCACCGTCAGCACGGGCGGTTTTTCCCGTTATGACGAAGGGATCGCTCACTTCGACGGGGTCGGGATTCCCCTGATCATCACCGTCTTCATGCTCCTGAGCGGCCTCAATTATCATATTTTCCTCAGAAGACAGAGCACAAGTTTCAGGACCCTGCTGCGCAACTCGGAGCTGCGGCTCTACCTGACTCTTTTCGCTGTCTCCTTCGTGGTGATCAGCATCGCTCTGGCCGTATCCGGCTCTTTCGGTCACGGCCGCGGGGCCTGCGACGCCCTCTTTCAGGCGGCTTCATTCCTGACCACCACCGGCTTCGTCAGCGCCGACTATGGCAGCTGGCCCCAGATCGCCCAGGCCATACTTCTCTTCCTGATGTTCTGCGGTGCCTGCACCGCCTCACCCGGAGGCGGGATCAAGGTCGCCCGGGTAAGCATCCTCATGAAGCTGATCCGCCACGGGGTCTCGACCCGGCTGCATACCAACTTCATGGAAACCATCAAAATGAACGGGATGGGCATGGCGTCCGAAACCGTCTCCGGTGTAGCGACCATGCCATTCCTTTATCTGACCGCCCTCTTCTCCTGCGTCTTTCTTCTGACCTTCGGAGATGTCAGCCTGGCCCGGGCCTTCAACGCCTCGGTCAGCTGTCTTTGCAATACGGGTCACGCGCTCGGTGACCTGGGTCAGGGCGGCACTTACGCCGGCTTCGGCTCCCTGTCCAAATACCTGCTGTCCATCCTGATGATCGGCGGCCGGCTGGAGCTCTACGCCATCATCATCGTCCTGAACCCCAAATACTGGACCCATGATCATTAGAGAGGTGCATTGAGAATGAATACGAGAAAAGCAAATAACAGTGCCCTCATCAAGATCCTGGGGACCATCATACTGATCATCGGAATATCCATGCTGATTCCCTGGACTTATGCGGAGATCACCGGTGAATACGCGGCTGCCCTGGCCTTTCGCACATGCACGCCTGTGACACTGATCGTAGGCCTCTCCATTTCGGTCCTCTTCCATTCGGATCACTCCAGGTTCCGCAGCCGGGACGGCTTTCTGATCGTGACCCTCTGCTGGGTCCTGGCCTCGGTGATCGGCATGTTCCCCTACCAGCTGTCCGGGGAGACAAACAGCTGGATCGACGCCTTCTTTGAGTCTACCTCCGGGATGACGACAACAGGCGCCACCGGCATCAGCGGCGGGATAACCTCCCCCAGCCTCCTTCTGTGGAAGGCCCTCAGTGACTGGCTGGGCGGAATGGGGATCCTGGTATTCGTCATCTCTGTCCTGCCTGCTCTCGGGATCAGCGGCCAGTCCATCGTCCGGGCGGAAACTCCCGGGCCGGTCTATCAAAAAACGACCACTACCGCGGCCGACTCGGCAAGGATGCTCTATATCACCTACTTCACTTTCTCTTTGGCGGAGTTCATCCTTCTGATGCTCTCCGGCAAAATGACCTGCTATGAGGCCGTCGTCACCACCCTTGGCTGTATCAGCACAGGAGGACTTGCCCCTATTTCCGGCGGGATCTCCTCCTTCAGCAGCCTCTATGTTGAGATGGTCATAGCCGTCTTCTGTATCCTGGCATCCGTCAACTTCATTCTCTACCATTATACGGTGACGGGCCGGATCGGCCAGGCTTTGAAGGATGTAGAGCTGCGCGCCTATCTTGTGATCATCGGCGGCGCCACTGTGCTCTGCGCATTCTCCCTGATGCAGACCGATGCCTACGATTTCCGTCATGCCCTGGCGGAGGCCTTCTTCCAGTCGGCCAGCATGGCCAGCACGGCGGGCTATGTGAAGACCGCCGGCCTGATTTGGCCTGTCTCCGGCCAGTTCATCCTGCTGACGGTGATGATCATCGGCGGATGCTCTGCTTCCACGGCCGGCTCGGTCAAGGTGGTCCGGATCCTGGTCATGCTCAAACTGATCGCCAGAAACTGTATCCGGAGGATCCATCCCAGATCGGTCGTTGCGGTCAAGCTGGGAGGCAACGTGGTCTCGGCCCCGATGGCTTCCAACATCACCGCCTTCCTTCTCACCTTCGCCGGGATCATCGGCATCTCCGGTCTGATCCTCTCCCTGCAGGGAGTCGACATGGAGACCACTCTGACGACCGCCATTGCCATGCTGTCCAACACGGGCACTGCCGTGACCCACGCCGGTACTACGGGAGACTTCTCCATGTATCATCCGGGCCTCAAGCTCTACCTCTGCGCCCTGATGTTCACCGGCCGTCTGGAACTCTTTACCGTCATCATTCTCTTCACCAGGAATTTCTGGGGCAAGAACCGCTAGGCCCTGGCCGCGTAACTCACCCGCTGTTTACTTGCAAATATGACTAAGAATCGCTGAAAGCATTGGAATTCGATTTAGTTTAGTCACATTTCAAAAAAAGTTAAGTGACGGAGTAAAAAAGGAGCTGCCACATTGATGTGACAACTCCTGTTTCATCTTATCGATCCTGTGATCCGCCGATCCTTATTTGAACTTCTTGGCTGTCTCTGCAGCTCCCTTGTTCATCAGATAGGGGAAGGCGATCAGCTGTTCCGCCAGACCGGCTTCCTTCAGCTTGGCGTCAGCGTCAGCTTCGGCGATCTTGTATTCCTTAACAAGGATCTCCTTCACTTCCGCCACGTAACCTTCTACCTTCGGATCCGCTTCCGCAGCCTTCGGAGCTTCCTTGGCGGGCTCTTCGGCCGGAGCTTCTTCTGCAGCCGGTGCTTCTGCCGGAGCTTCCGCAGCCGGAGCAGCTTCTGCCATGGACAGGCAGCTTGCCGGGCACTGGTCGATGCAGGCGCCGCATTCGATGCAGGTGTCCTTATCGACAGTCCAGCTTCCATCGCCGACTTCGATCGCGCTGACCGGGCAGGCTTCCGCGCATGCTCCGCAGAATACGCAGGATTCTACATCGCACTGCAGTCCGCCTTCTGCCGGAGCAGCTTCTGCCTTGGCTTCTTCCTTAGCAGGCTCTTCCGCCTTGGGCTCTTCCTTGGCAGCTTCTTCAGCCTTTGGAGCTTCCGCGGCCGCCGCGCCGCCGAATGACAGAGAATCCTTGGGGCATTTGTCGATGCAGGCGCCGCACTTGATGCACTCGTCTTCATTGACTTCCCAGATCTTCTCGGGCTTGCGCTGTACGTTCAGAGCGTCCACCGGACATTCCTTGGCGCACAGTCCGCAATATACACAGGTTTCCTTGTTGCAGGTCAGAGGGCCGTCGCCGTCATCCGCTGCAGCAGCTTCTGCCGCCGGAGCATCCTTCTTAGGAGCGTCCTTCTTGGCTGCTTTCTTTCTGGGCGGGATATCGAACTTGTCGACGATCTTCTCGCCGCCGGGCTCTGTGTATTTCTGATCCATCTCCAGGCATTTAGGCGGGCAGTTGTCCACGCAGCCTCTGCACTGGATGCAGGCCATTCTTTCGATCTGCCATGTGGATCCCTTACGGTCGACCTCGATGGCGTTGGTCGGGCAGGCTCTTGCGCAGGCGCCGCACAGAACGCATCCGTCTACGTTGATGGAGACTGCTCCTCTGGTCCTCTCCTCCCACTCTCTGGGAATGACAGGATACATCAGCGTGGAAGGCTTCTTGAAGAGACTTCCTAAGACTACTTTACCGAGTGAAAATACTCCCATATAGCACCTACCTTTCTGTACAGCTGATGCACGGGTCGATGGTGAGTACCAGCATCGGTACGTCAGCCAGGTCGCATCCGGCCAGAGTTTTAACCATTGCAGGAATGTTCATGTTGGTCGGTGTTCTGACACGCAT
>CAMOZS010000085.1 GCA_946631075.1 uncultured Bacillota bacterium
ATACTTTTCGGACTGCTTCTTCCAATGACTTCATCCTTTCACCGAAATAATCTCAATTACTATATAGTATAATAAATGAGCCCTTCTTTTTCAAGCGGTTCAAGGACTAAAATCCGCTTTTCGAGGCAGCTTCGCAAGAAAATATTGCATTTTTGCAACGTTAGTTGTCTAATCGGTCCACTGCAGGGCTCTCTGCACGGCTCTGTGCCATCCGTCCAAAAGCTGGGCCCGCCTTTCCGGATCCATCTGCGGATCAAATCTCCTGTCCAGCTGCCAGTTGGACAGGATGTCCTCCTGGTCCTTCCAGTAGCCGGTGGCAAGGCCGGCCAGATAGGCCGCGCCCAGGGATGTGGTCTCGATGCAGACCGGCCGGAAGACCGGCTGTCCGATCACGTCCGCCTGGAACTGGAGCAGGAAATCGTTGGCCGATGCTCCCCCGTCCACCTTGAACATATTGATGCCCCGGCCAAGATCATCGGTCATGGCCTCCACCAGATCGCAGGTCTGATAGGCCATGGATTCCAGGGCCGCTCTTGCGATGTGGGCCCGGCCCACTCCCCTGGTCAGTCCCAGGATGGCCCCTCTGGCGTAGGGATCCCAGTAGGGAGCGCCAAGGCCGGTGAAGGCGGGCACGATGTATGCTCCGGCGGTGTCGGGCACTTGTTTTGCCAGATCCTCTGTTTCGGCCGCGGTCCCGATCAGGCCCAGCTCATCCCGCAGCCACTGGATGGTGGCTCCCGAGACGAAGACGGACCCTTCCAGGGCGTAATAGACTTCTCCGTTCAGGCCCCAGGCGATGGTGTTGAGGAGGCCGTTCCTCGATGGAGGGATGTTCTTGCCTGTGTTGACCAGCATGAATCCTCCGGTCCCGAAGGTATTCTTGGCCTGGCCTTCCTCGAAGCAGGCCTGACCGAACAGGGCCGCCTGCTGATCGCCGGCTGCTCCCGCGATGGGGATTGGTCTTCCGAACAGGGCCGGGTCTGTTTCCCCGTAGATCTGGCTGCTTGGTCTTGGCTCGGGGAGCATGGAGGCCGGGATGTCCAGCCTTTGCAGGATGTCCTGGTCCCACTGCAGCTCTCTGATGTTGAAGAGCATGGTCCGGGAGGCGTTGGTGTAGTCGGTGACGTGGACCCTTCCTCCGGTCAGGTTCCAGATCAGCCAGGTCTCCACGGTCCCAAAGAGGAGCCTGCCCTGGTCTGCCTTCTGCCTGGCCCCTTCCACATTGTCCAGGATCCAGCGGACCTTGGTCGCGGAGAAATAGGCGTCGATCAGAAGGCCGGTCTTCTCTCTCCAGGCCTCAGACAGTCCTTCTTCTTTCTTTAGTTCCTCACAAAAACCAGCGGTCCGCCTGCACTGCCAGACGATGGCGTTGCAGACCGGTCTGCCGGTCTCTTTATCCCATACTATGGTGGTTTCTCTCTGATTGGTGATGCCGATGGCATCGATGTCCTCCGGCGCGGCGGCGGCCTTGCTCATGGCCTCCCTTGCGGTCTCAAGCTGGGTCTGCCAGATGACCATGGGGTCGTGCTCCACCCAGCCCGCCTGGGGATAGATCTGTTGGAATTCCTTCTGGCAGACGCTGATCTGCTGACCCCTTCTGTCGTAAAGAATGCATCTGGAACTTGTCGTGCCCTGGTCCAGGGCCATGATATACTTGCCTGCCATGAAGTCCTCCTGTTCTGCGGGCCGCCCGGGCCGCTGCAGCGGCCTGGCCGGTCTATACGAATTCGGCCATGACGGTGTTGGATACGTCCATTCCCGCGTCGGTCAGATAAAGCTGGTTGTTGTAGAGGTTGATCAGGCCCTTGTGCCGCTTCAGGATGGCCGGATCATAGACGGTAAAGAGATCCACTTCGAAGCGGCGCCGGAAATCATCCAGGCTGATCCCTTCCTTCTTCCGAAGACCGGTAAAGACATAGATGCCCATCTCTTCCCTGTCGGTATAGTGCTCGACGCTTCTCTCATCGACGGGAACCACCCTCTTCTTGATGGCGTCGATGTAACGGTTCATCTTCTCGTGGTTCTTGAACCGCTGGCCGCCGAAGAAGGAGCTGGCCCCGGGCCCAAGACCCAGGTATTCCTCGTAGGACCAGTATTTCATATTGTGTTTGCTCTCCTTGCCCGGAAAGGCCGTGTTGGAGATCTCATAGTGGACGTAGCCGGCCTGCTTGAGCAGGGTGATGGCTTCGTGGTACATCTCCCGGTCGATGATCTCGGGTGTGGGAGCGAACATCTTGTCCTCGTAGACTTCCTTGTAGAGAGGGGTCCCCTTCTCCAGCTGCAGGCTGTAAAGGGAAATGTGCTGGGGTCCCAGGAAGATGCCCTGGCGGATGGTGTCCAGCCAGGTCTTCATGGACTGTTCCGGGATGCCGAACATCAGGTCGATGTTGATGTTGGTGAAACCGGATTTGCGGACCATCTGGATCTTCTGGAAAGCCTCGTTCTTATCGTGGAGCCTGCCCAGCCTTTGCAGGATATGGTTGTCGAAGGACTGGATGCCGATGGAGATCCGGTTGATCCCGTTGGCAAGGTAGGCGTCCAGCTTTTGCTGGGTGATGGAGTTGGGATTGGTCTCGATGGTGATCTCGGCGTCCTCTGCCAGATCGAAGTTCTCCTTGATGGAGTCCATCATCCTCCGGAAATCCTCCGGGGCGATCAGGCTGGGGGTCCCTCCCCCGATGAAAACGCTGTCCACGGTCCTGCCTTCGCAGTCTTCCTTTCGCGACGCCATTTCCATGCAAAGAGCGGTCACATACTCCCTGTAGACCTGTTCGCTGCTGCAGGGGAAGGACAGGAAATCGCAGTATTTGCACTTCTGCTTGCAAAACGGGATATGGATATACAGACCCAGATTATTTGTTGT
Source organism: uncultured Bacillota bacterium (assembly GCA_946631075.1). Taxonomy (GTDB): domain Bacteria; phylum Bacillota; class Clostridia; order Peptostreptococcales; family Anaerovoracaceae; genus Lentihominibacter. The sequence continues at coordinate 2,864 of CAMOZS010000085.1, forward strand.
CATCGTACTTGAGCACAGCGGTAAAGGCCTCCTGGGGCACCTCGACGGTACCGAACTGGCGCATCCGCTTCTTCCCTTCTTTTTGTTTTTCCAGGAGCTTCTTCTTCCTGGATATATCACCGCCGTAGCATTTGGCGATAACGTCCTTACGGTAGGCCCGGACGGTTTCCCGGGCGATGATCTTCTGTCCGATGGATGCCTGGATGGGCACCTCGAACTGGTGCATGGGGATGATCTCCTTGAGCTTCTCGCAGACGAACCGTCCCCGGGCGTAGGCCTTGGATTCGTGGACGATCATGGAGAAGGCGTCCACCAGGTCCTTGTTGAGCAGGATATCCAGCTTGACCACCTTGGAGGGCTCGTATCTGGAGAACTCGTAGTCCAGGGATCCGTAGCCTCTGGTCTTTGACTTCAGGGCGTCGAAGAAGTCGTAGATGACTTCATTCAGGGGCATGTCGTAATGGAGGTTGACTCTGGTCTCGGTGATGTACTCCATGTTGATCAGCCGCCCCCGTCTGTCCTGACAGATCTCCATGATGCTGCCCACGTATTCCTTGGGCACCATGATGTCGGCCTTGACCATGGGCTCTTCGATGTGGTCGATCAGGACCGGGTCGGGCAGGTTGGTCGGGTTCTGGACCATCTTGACTGTTCCGTCGGTCATGACCACCTTGTAGATTACGCTGGGGGATGTGGTGATCACAGCGAGATCAAACTCTCTCTCCAGCCTTTCCACGATGATCTCCATGTGGAGGAGGCCCAGGAATCCGCAGCGGAAGCCGTAGCCCAAAGCCGTGGATGTCTCCGGCTCGAAATGGAAGGCGGCGTCGTTGACCTGCAGTTTCTCCAGGGCGTCCTTGACGTTCTCGTATTTCTCCCCTTCGGCCGGATAGATGCCGCAGTAGACCATGGACTGGACCCGTTTGTATCCGGGCAAAGGCTGGTCGGCCGGGTGGTCGTCCAGGGTTATGGTGTCACCGACTCTGGCGTCGGCGACCTGCTTGATGGAGGCGCAGATATATCCTACCTCGCCTGCCCTAAGCTGTCTGCACTCGACTGGGCCGGGGCTGTAGGTGCCGACCTCGGTGACTTCGTATTTCTTGCCTGTGTTCATCAGGCGGATCATGTCGCCCTTCCTGACCGTGCCGTCAAAGATCCTGGTGTAGATGACGACTCCCTTGTAGTTGTCATAGTATGAATCGAAGATCAGGGCCTTGAGCTTGCCGTTCTCATCACCTTCGGGGGCCGGGATCTTGTGGACGATCTCTTCAAGAAGCTCTTCGACGCCGGTCCCTTCCTTAGCAGATACCAGTGGCGCGTCCATGGCTTCGACGCCGATCACGTCCTCGATCTCCTGTTTGACTTCGTCGGGCCTTGCCGAGGGCAGGTCGATCTTGTTTAAGACCGGCATGATCTCCAGGTCTTCGTCCATGGCCAGGTATACGTTGGCCAGGGTCTGGGCTTCTACTCCCTGGGTGGCGTCGACGACCAGGACCGCTCCTTCGCAGGCGGCCAGGCTCCGGGATACTTCGTAGGTGAAGTCGACGTGTCCCGGTGTGTCGATCAGGTTGAAGATGTACTCGTTTCCGTCCTTGGCCTTGTAGACCAGGCGGGTGGTCTGCAGCTTGATGGTGATGCCCCGCTCTCTCTCCAGGTCCATGTTGTCCAGGAACTGTTCCCGCATGTCTCTCTGAGCGACCAGTCCGGTCTTCTCGATGATGCGGTCGGCCAGGGTGGATTTACCGTGGTCGATGTGGGCGATAATGCTGAAATTTCTGATATATTGTTTATAGTCTTTCATGGTATTTATTGTAGCTGAAATATCAAAAAGGTTCAATATTTCCTTGCATATTTCTTTCTTGTCAGTTATACTGTTTCTTGCGTATTTATGCTGCGGCATCCGCCGCGGCAGGCTATCGATATTAAGAAAGTGGGGTAAATTGAATGGCTAACATTAAATCCGCAAAAAAAAGAATCCGTGTCATCGACAAGAAAACTGCCAGAAACAGAAGAGTACGCAACCATCTGAAGGCAATCCTGAAAGCTTATGATGCAGCCCTCGAAGCTGGCGAGATGGACAGAGCGAAGGAACTGCTGACCAAGGCTGAGAAGAAGCTTATGCAGGCTGCAGCCAAGGGAACGATCCACAAGAACGCTGCTTCCAGAAAAGTTTCCCGTCTGACCAAGAGATTCAACAAGGCGAATGCCTGATTCTCACCCGTCCCCACACCGTGCATAAGTTAAATGCACACTGAGAATGCGAAAAGAACCGGATGTGTCTCCCGGTTCTTTTATTTTGTCGTATATTCTTTGGCAGGATCGCTGGATCTGCGGGTCCGGCCATGGGATTCGGCGGGCCCTGCAATGAGATTCGGCGGGCCCGGCAATGACGATCCTGGATTCAGGTTGGCTGCGAACCCCAGAATTCTGCCAAAAGCCTTGTTCAGGCTAGCTTTGGCAGAATCACTCCTGTCATAGCCCTATATTTTCATGCGAATTCTGCCAAGAGTCCTTGTACAGATAACTTTGGCAGAAAAATCTTCTCATATCGGGCTATATCTGCGGTTAATTCTGCCAATGGCCTTGTTCAGGCCGCCTCTGGCAGAATTACCCCTTGATTTCTAAGATCTCAGTAATGGAATTCTGCCATCGCAGGTAAAAAAGACCGTATTGGCAGAAAGCAGAAACCATTGTCTGAATCGCAGAGTCTGCATGTCCTGCAATGGGATTCTGCGAACCCTGCAATGGGATCCTTCGGGCCTGGCATCGCTATGCTGTGATGGTCTCGAGGGCCAGTTTCATCATATCGGTGAAGCTCTCCTGCCTCTCCTCTGCTGTGGTCTCTTCTCCTGTCACGAAGTGATCGCTGATGGTCATGATGGCCAGGGCGTTGGCACCCAGGTAGGCGGCGTTCATGTATAAAGCGGCCGCTTCCATCTCAACAGCCATGACATTCATCTTTGCCCAGCGTTTCCATGTATCCTCTCTCGTGTCATAGAAGGTATCGCTGGACAGGATGTTCCCTGCGTGGAATGGGATCCCCAGTTCCTCTGATGCGTCCGCCAGTTTCATCAGAAGCTCGAAGCTGGCGCAGGGCGCGTAGGTCCCGGGAAGGTCAAAAGCCTCGGCGTAATTGGAATTGGTCGATGCCGACACGCCGGCCACGATATCCCTGACCTTGATGTCCTTGTGGTAGGATCCGGCAGTTCCGATCCGCATCAGGTTCCTGCAGCCGAAATCATTGATCAGCTCCCAGGAGTAAATGCCGATGGATGGCATCCCCATGCCGGTCCCCTGCACGGATACCGGCACTCCCTTGTAGGTCCCGGTGTAGCCGAGCATGTTTCTCACTTCGTTATAGCATGTCGCTCCGGTCAGGAAATTCTCCGCGATGAACTTGGCCCGCAGCGGATCGCCCGGCAGCAGGATCGACTCAGCGACCTGACCTTTCTCAGCGTTGATATGTGTACTCATCTTACTTTCACCTCGCTTCGTTCCCCTTCTGCTTATATGATACCGGTTTTTTTGCGTCCGTCAACCGGGGCGCTTGCCATTAACCCGACTTGCTTCTTGGGGAACCGGTCTGTCCTAAGCGTACCGCGCTGGCCGCCGGTCCCTACTCGTGACCGGTGCGGCCAGCTGTAAGGCGAGTGCGCTTAGCCAGACAGACCCCCGATCGCTCAAGTCAGAGCGATCGGTCGCGTCCAGGTAATTCAGGATTGATTGTTCTGCCGCTTCGCCCGCGGATGACTAGTGTTCTCCCGACTCCGGCAGGGCCTTTAAAGAGAGGTCTGCTGCTCGCGGCGGCCGCCCTAACAGGCCGCCGTCAGCGCAGCAAAATTTCCTGGCCTTCTGGCATCCGCGCTCCGCGGCGGGAGGGGAAAACAGTTCTTCCGTTGTGAGATATGCGTTGAGGTGAACGCGTGAGAGAAGTGATTATACAAAAAACACCTATGCCCAATGTAAATAAGTTAATGACATTGGGCAAAGGGCCCCTTTTCGATCAATGGATTTTGGCGTCTCGCATATTGATTTCAAAATATGCACCATTTCTAACTAAAATGGATGATTGCAGATTCAGGCACACATTCCAGCGAAGTCTATCCACCAAAATGTCTGTACCATTCGTAGATAATATCCTTCTTGTTCAGACTAATGTACTT